>JAJQAR010000176.1 GCA_021203705.1 Prevotella sp.
AACTATTGACGGTCGTCGGCTTTCAACCCCAGTCAAGGGTTTGAACATCGTAAAGATGTCGGATGGGACGACACGTAAGGATATCGGGAAATAAACGATAACCTTACGTGTCGTACCATCCGACATCTTTACGATGTTCAAACCCTTGACTGGGGTTGAAAGACGACGACCGTCAATAGTATAGCGTGCCTGCTCTGTAACATTACTGTCACTGATCGTATTACTGATACCTGTTGAACTGCCTACTTTCACCATGTTAGCATTGTTCACGTATGCATCGCCAAAATCGGCATAATACCAGTCGCCATTCTTCCACACTGCATAACTGCCACTGATGAACGCCACTACATGCATGTTCTTTGCGTTCCACTCGTTATCAAGTTTCACTGTGAAGTCATTCTCATAACTGCTGTCACTCGTCCAGTTGATCTCATCGCCCCATGCGTATTCGTTGATAATCTTACGCAACACGTTGTTGTGGACATAGTCATTTTCATATTTTCCATTGTTCAATTGGGTGGCTACAAGTCCGTCCTCCGTGAGGTAAACAGTAAGACGGTTGCCGTCGAGTAACAGATTTGCTCCACTGACTCCGTCTCCAAACACCCTGATTGTCAGTTCGTTTGCTGCTTCATTATACTCGGTTGCGATATTCACATTCACGAATGCAGGAATTTTTGAATAGGCTTCCATAAGGGCGGCATCTATCATACTTGCCGCAGTCTCCTGATAATAAGGACCGTAACCTAAACCGATTCCTATTGTGCCGTATTCATTCAGCGTCATATCATCCAAAATGTAACGGTCGAAACCGGCTGATGGATAACCGCTTCCTGTTGGCATTGAGAAATATTCTATGAAATCACTGCTGCCATCTGACAGATAGAACGGGTCTTTTCCCATTCCTGCCCCATGTATCGCTACCCACGCATATTTGTTAGGATACATTTCTTGCATTTTCTCAAGCAGGTCATGTCCAAGTGGGCAATAAGTACACTGTACGGAGGTGAAGTTCTCAATAAGGTGCATTTGGCGGGTTGCCGTACCTTCATAAATGGTGAATGTGCCTTCAAGATTATCATCATCGACATTCTGTGTAGGTACTTTGCCGTTTATTGTCGCCACGTTAACAGCGAATTTATGACTGCCCATCGATATATCCGACGGCAATGTCAACTTACCGTTATACTTCTGGTTTCCTGATGTCAAGGCGATAGGGGTATCTAATGTCTGCACTACATTTCCGTCAACGGTGATATTCAACACGTATGATGACGGTAAGGTGTTTCCATCGCTCTTCATATTGAAACTATATGCCAAGTCTGTTCCTTTTGAGGCGTACTTATCCAAAGTGAGGTTTTTAAGGGCGATATCATCATCCACCATACTGCCGCCCTTCACTACTGCCTGAATAATAAGGTTGCCATAGTCTGAACCCATAGTGAACCAGTCGGTTACTCCGTAATCGGACCAATAGCCATATAGCAGAAAACCGTATTCAGGCTTGATGTCTGTTTTAAGCTCCATGTCCGTAACCAATGGCCATGCCTCTGGCTCATTAGGATTGCCTGACTGGGTATATTCAAAGGATACAAGATAGTACATACCATCCTCAATAGTAACTGGTGTGGTAAGTGTTACCTCATTCCAGCCGACATTCATTGTGGTGGAAGAAAGGTCAACAGATGATAGTGGCTTATCACTGATGTAATAATATGGTGTACATGAACGTATTTCCACATTTGCAACGGCTACCGGTACGGCAAGGGCAAACCTTACTTTCGTTATCTGCCCTCCTACTCGCTTTGCCAACACGTCATCCTCAAATATCACACCTGCTTTCAGTTGTCCCGGATTTGAATACATTCCAATGTAACCCTCACCGCTTGACAGGTCTGGAAGATCATCAGTGGTATAGAAACCCACGAGATGTTCATCACTATCCAACGCAATCCTGTTCGGTGTGGACCTAACTTTTTGGGGATTCAATGATCTAAGTCCCACATTTGGACGCTTATTCACCAAATCTCCTGACGATTTCCTGATCTGATTACCGCTAACTTGCGCATTGGCAATCGTCAACGACAGCACAAGGGCCGCCAATACAGTAAAAAACTTTTTCATACTCTCATTCTTAATATTAGTTAATAATTATATCTATATGGCAGTAAAATTGCCGCTTAGATTTGAAAAGAAAACTGCCGTTTAGCGTGCATATCTGAAAACAAATATACAGTGTTGAACGGCAGTTAGATTAATTCGGGTATAAATCCCATGCGATGATATATCGCTACATCTTTCAGACGTTATCCTTTGTCCTTTCAGACGATCCTTTATTCTGTAAAGATGTGTTATCCTAAGTTCTGTTCGATGATATTTTTACATCTTCTCGATAATGTCCTTTCCGGCCTTTATAGCTTCCATGTTCAGTGGAATAAGACCGTGGTGGCGTTCCGGGAGTGTCTTGAAGAGTGCCTTCTCCACACCATTGTCACTTACAACAGTGCATACCTGAAGTAAACCGCCAAGAACTATCATATTGAATACCTTCGAGTTTTTCATCTCCGCAGCCTTGTCCATAGCATTGATACGGTAAACGGTGATGTCCTTACGTGTAGGGGGATTGATCACTCCGAAACCATCATAGATAAGGATTCCACCTTCCTTGATTTTCGGCTCAAACTTGTCGAGGGATGGCTGGTTGAGAACTATCGCTATGTCGTATTTACTCAAGATAGGTGATGAGATGCGCTCATCGCTTACTATTACAGTAACATTCGCTGTTCCTCCGCGCTGCTCTGGTCCGTATGCCGGCATCCACGTTACCTCCTTGCCTTCCATAAGTCCTGAATAGGCAAGTATCTTTCCCATGGAAAGAACACCTTGACCACCAAAACCTGATATTATAATTTCCTTTTTCATTTTTCTTTCGTTTTTATGAGCTGCACAAACTTCTATTTCAAAGTATCTTTCAAGTCTCCCTTAGGATATGCCTTGAACATATTCTCCTGCATCCACTGGTTTGCCTTTAATGGAGACAGTTTCCAACCGCTGTTGCAACTACTGACAATTTCCACAAGACTTGAACCTTTCCCTGCCATGGAAGCATCAAACGCCTTGCGGATGGCTTTCTTGGCTGAACGGATAGCTGCAACTGTCTCTACACTCTGACGGGTAACATAACATGTACCTTCGAGCTTGGTAGCAACCTCCGTGATGTTCAATGGATATCCGTGAAGCTCCGGTACTCTACCGTATGGACAGGTGGATGTCTTCTGACCAAGAAGTGTGGTAGGTGCCATCTGACCGCCTGTCATTCCGTAAATGGCGTTGTTGATGAAGATTATCGTGATATTGTCTCCCCTGTTGAGGGCATGGATCGTCTCACATGTACCTATACAAGCAAGGTCTCCATCTCCCTGATAGGTAAATACTAACCTATCGTTCCAACAATGCTTTATGGCACTGGCTACTGCTGGCGCACGCCCATGGGCAGCCTCCTGCCAGTCGATGTCAATGTAACGGTATGCAAACACCGCACATCCAACAGGGCATACTCCTACTGCCTTGTCTTCCATGCCCATCTCCTCGATGATTTCTGCAACGAGTTTGTGAACAACGCCATGTGAGCAACCAGGACAGTAGTGCATCGGCGTATCATTCAAAAGATCCGGCTTCTTGTAAACAAGATTTTCCGGGGATATTATTTCTTTGTTCATATTATCTTTGGTTTTTATTTTTAAAGGAAGAAATATTTAGGACAACTCCTTTATCGCTTTTACTATCTCATCTGGCTCTGGAACAATACCGCCAAGACGCCCAAAATGCCTTACTGGTACTTTACCATTCACGGAAAGCTGAATGTCCTCTATCATCTGACCAGCATTTATCTCTACTGACAATATACCTTTCTTGCCCTCTGCAACGTCTGCTACTGCGTCCTTCGGGAATGGCCACAGGGTTATAGGACGAAGAAGTCCTACCTTAAGTCCCTCGTTACGTGCCATCTCTATTGCTTTCTCCGAAATACGCGCTGCACTGCCGAAAGCCACAATCACATAGTCGGCATCCTCACATTGCTTGGTCTCATAGCGTACCTCTGTCTCCCTGATCGTCTGGTACTTTTTCTGCAATGCCAAGTTTCGCTTTTCCATTACCTCCGGCTGCAACTCCAATGATGTAAGAATATTAGGCTGGCGGTCTTTCGTCCTGCCTATTGTTGCCCACGGACACTCCTTGCGTATCTCCTCCTCTGTTCTACGGGCCTTATATGGTGGCAACTCCACACGCTCCATCATCTGACCGATTACTCCATCACTCAAAATAATTACCGGTGTGCGGTACTTGAAAGCAAGCTCGAATGCCACATCTACAAAGTCAGCCATCTCTTGTACCGATGCCGGTGCAAGAACAATAGTATAATAGTCACCGTTTCCTCCTCCACGGGTAGCCTGGAAATAGTCGCTCTGTGATGGCTGGATAGTTCCCAGACCTGGACCGCCTCGCTGCACGTTGACAATGACACCTGGTATCTCCGCACCTGCCATGTATGCAATGCCTTCCTGCATCAATGCGACACCAGGACTGGATGATGAGGTCATTGCTCTCTTTCCAGCTCCTCCGGCTCCATATACCATGTTTATGGATGCCAACTCACTTTCCGCCTGTATAACCACCATACCAGTAGTCTCCCACGGCTTGAGCAGCGCAAGCGTCTCGATTACCTCACTCTGAGGCGTAATAGGATAGCCGAAATATGCGTCTGCTCCACAACGTATCGCTGCATGGGCTATCGCCTCGTTTCCTTTCAACAATGTTATTTCCTTCTCTGCCATACCTGTTATTCCTCCATTCTTTTTTTGTAAACCGTGATACATCCATCGGGACAAACTATCGCACATGAGGCGCACCCGATACAGTCATCGGGATTTACGGTCTCCACATACGGATAACCACTTACGTTGACTTTCTTTGACAATGCTATCACCGACTTCGGACATGCCTCGATGCACAAGGCACATCCCTTACAGCGGTCTGTATTGACGATTATAGCTCCTTTTATTTTACTCATAAATTAAATATTGTTTTTTATTTAGCGGCGACACTCTACAAGTTGTCCTGAAAAGAATGTCCTCCAATTTTATTCACGGATTATAAATATCCTTACAGTAATAATTCAGAATACTGTCAAGCATTTCCTTCGCTGCAACAGCTGGACTTTCCGGATCTAATCCTATTGCCTCTACATAGTTGTTTATGGCGAGTTGCCAGTTGCCCTCCTGACGGTATCTGTTTCCTATCCTGTAATATTCCTCTGCTGTCATTTTATACATTATATATAATTAGTGTAGTTTACTTTGTCAGCGATAATACTCTTTCTTGCCTGCCGCCAACGTGTTCTTCATCAAAGAACAGATTGTCATCGGACCTACTCCACCAGGCACTGGCGTGATAAATGAACACTTAGGCGCAACCTCGTCAAACTTCACATCTCCGTTCAGACGGAAACCGCTCTTACGTGTGGCATCGGGTACGCGCGTTGTTCCTACATCAATCACTACCGCTCCCTCCTTGACCATGTCGGCGGTAACAAAATTCGGCTGTCCTATCGCAGCGATTATTATGTCTGCCTGGCGGCACTCGTCCTTCAATGTCTTTGATCTACTGTGGCATACCGTTACCGTAGAGTCGCCATACTGCTTCTGCATCATCAACTGTGCCATCGGCTTGCCGACAATATTACTCCTGCCAAGGATAACACATTTCTTGCCGGAAGTCTCAATACCATAATGACGGAGAAGCGTAAGGATACCAAGGGGTGTGGCGGAGATGAAACATGGCAAACCGATAGCCATGCGCCCCACATTAACGGGGTGGAAACCATCCACATCCTTACGGTAATCTATCGCCATGATTATTTTCTGCTCGTCTATGTGTTTCGGCAAGGGCAACTGCACGATGTAGCCGTCAACGTCATCGTCCTTGTTCAACTCTCTTACTTGTTGAAGAAGCCTGTCTTCCGTCACGTCATCTTCAAAACGTATGAGCGTGCTCTTGAAACCGCACTCCTCACAGGCAATGACCTTGTTCCTGACGTAAGTCTCGCTGCCCCCGTCATGGCCTACGAGAATTGCGACAAGATGTGGGGGTCTTCCACCATCAGCGACAACTTGTCTGACTTCTTCAGCTATCTCCGCCTTTATACAGGCGGAGGTAGCCTTTCCATCTATCAATTGCATATTTCTAAGTTTATATTATTCTCATCAGCCCCACTAATTATCTATATGGGGACTTATATATTCTTCTTCTCAACGCATCATCGGATTACCCTTCATCGCGCCCATCATCTTGCTCATGTTCGGATTGGTAATCATCTTCATCATTTTACGCGTTTGGTCAAACTGCTTTATCAGTCGGTTTACTTCCTGTATGTTGGTGCCTGAACCTTTCGCTATGCGCTGGCGACGACTCGTGTTGAGGATTTCTGGAGTGGTTCGCTCTTTGGGCGTCATACTGAGGATTATAGCCTCTATTCCCTTGAATGCGTCATCGTCGATATCAATATCCTTTATCGCCTTTCCCACTCCTGGTATCATGGATGCCAACTCCTTAACATTTCCCATCTTCTTGATCTGGTGTATCTGATTAAGGAAATCGTTGAAATCAAACTTGTTCTTCTGTATCTTCTTCTGAAGTCGCTTCGCCTCCTCCTCGTCAAATTGCTCCTGGGCTCGCTCCACAAGACTTACGATGTCGCCCATTCCAAGTATTCGGTCTGCCATTCGTGAGGGGTGGAACGCATCTATCGCCTCCATCTTCTCGCCTGTACCTATGAACTTGATAGGTTTCGTTACAACGGTACGAATACTTATCGCTGCTCCGCCACGGGTGTCGCCATCGAGCTTTGTGAGTACTACGCCATCAAAGTCAAGACGGTCGTTAAACTCCTTTGCCGTGTTCACAGCATCCTGACCTGTCATGGAGTCCACAACAAACAGCGTCTCGTCGGGATTGACAGAGTTCTTGAGCGTCTCTATCTCGTTCATCATCTCCTCGTCAACAGCAAGACGACCGGCGGTATCTATGATTACTACATCGTTGCCCTTTGCCTTCGCTTCCTTAATGGCGTTAGCTGCAATCTCAACGACATCCTTACTGTCTGGCTCTGTATATACTGGAACACCTATCTGCTCGGCAACAACCTTCAACTGTTCAATAGCGGCTGGACGGTAAACATCGCACGCAACAAGCAATGGCTTCTTGTGCTGCTTATTCTTCAGCATATTGGCCAACTTACCGGAGAACGTTGTCTTTCCTGATCCTTGAAGTCCTGACATCAATATTATCGCCGGACGACCCTCAAGTTTCAAACCTACACTCTCTCCACCCATCAATTCGGCAAGTTCATCGTGCACGAGCTTGACCATCATCTGACCAGGCTTGACCGCCGTAAGCACGTTCATACCCAATGCCTTCTGCTTAACCGTATCGGTGAATGTCTTCGCCACCTTATAGTTAACATCGGCATCTAAAAGGGCACGCCTTACATCTTTCAGGGTCTCGGCAACGTTAATCTCCGTGATTTTTCCCTCTCCCTTAAGAATTTTAAATGAGCGTTCAAGTCTGTCACTTAGGTTTTCAAACATAGTCTATATTTTGTCTTGTTATCTTATTGTTTCTTATGT
>JAJQAR010000051.1 GCA_021203705.1 Prevotella sp.
CTCGGCGACCGGTATAAGATACAGATCGATTATACCGTGTCCGGGGTAGGCGTTGTAGCGTGTCCGGGGGAGGGGTTGTAGCGTGTACGGGGGAGGCGTTGTAGCGTGTACGGGGTATCGACTTCAATCGATACGGGGTATCGACCATAGTGTGTGCGAGGGAGGCATTGAGATGTTGAGCGGGGACGAGGTGAAAAGAAGTGCAGGGGACATTAACTCTGCGGTCATGCCTCCTGCACAATGCCTTCCGCGTGAACCATTTAGCACGCGTCGGGCGCACGGAACATATTAAATTACTTATGCTTTCCCATACTCGTGCACGTCGGCAACAGCTCTTCCCGACGGCTCGTTGATATCCCTCCACGCGGCATCCCACTCTAATGCCTTTGCCGTTGAGCATGCCACGGACGCCTCCTGCGGCACTGTGAGCGCGGCATAGTTGGACGGGAAGTGCTCGCTGAATATGGAGCGATAGTAGTATTCCTCCTTGTTCATCGGCGTATTGATGGGGAACCGCTCCGCCGCGTGCTCCATCTGATAGTCGCTTACGGCATCGGACGTGATTTGTTTCAGCGTGTCAATCCACGAGTACCCCACGCCGTCGGAGAACTGTTCCTTCTGCCGCCATGCCACGCTCTCGGGCAGCTGGTCGGCGAACGCTTCGCGCAGGATACGCTTCTCTATCGTGTTGCCGGGGCACATCTTCGCTTCGGGGTTCAGGCGCATTGCCACATCGAGGAACTCCTTGTCGAGGAACGGCACGCGCCCCTCCACTCCCCACGCCGCGAGACTCTTGTTGGCGCGCAGACAGTCGTACATATACAGCTTGCCGAGCTTGCGCACCGTCTCCTCGTGGAACTCGCGTGCATTGGGCGCCTTGTGAAAATAGAGATACCCTCCGAATATCTCGTCCGCTCCCTCTCCCGAGAGCACCATCTTGATGCCCATAGACTTGATGACCCGCGCCAGCAGATACATCGGCGTGGAGGCTCGGACGGTGGTAACGTCGTAGGTCTCAATGAAGTAGATTACGTCGCGTATGGCGTCGATGCCCTCTTGGATGGTGTAGTTTATCTCGTGGTGTACGGTGCCGATGAAGTCCGCCACTTCGCGTGCCTTCGCCAAGTCGGGAGCGCCTTTAAGTCCCACGGCGAAAGAGTGCAGGCGGGGCCACCACGCTTCGTGTTCTCCCTCGTCCTCTATCCGTCGCGAGGCATAGCGTGCCGAAACGGCGCTGATGATTGACGAGTCGAGCCCTCCGCTGAGCAGCACGCCGTAGGGGACGTCGCTCATCAACTGCCGTTTCACCGCCGCTTCGAGTGCGTCGTGCAGTTCCTCCACCGACGCGGGATTGTCTTTCACGTTGTCGTAGCTCTGCCAATCGCGCGTGTAGTAGCGTGTCATCTTCCCCTCGCGGCTATAGAAATAGTGTCCGGGCAGGAACGGCTCATACCTCTCGCAGTTGCCTTCGAGGGCTTTCATCTCGCTCGCCACGTATATCCTGCCGTCGGCGTCATAGCCTATATAAAGAGGTATAACGCCGATGGGGTCGCGTGCGATGAGAAATTCGTCGCGCTCCGCATCGTAGAGGGCGAAGGCGAAAATGCCGTTGAGGTCTTCGAGGAAATGAATTCCCTTGTCCCGATACAGGGCGAGGATCACCTCACAGTCGCTGCCCGTCTGGAACTGGTACTTGCCTGCGTAGCGCCGCCGGATATCCTTATGGTTGTAGATCTCTCCGTTTACGGCGAGCACTTGTTTCTTGTCGGGTGCGAACAGAGGCTGTCTTCCCGACGCGGGGTCCACGATGCTGAGCCGCTCGTGCGCCAGAATAGCTGTGCCCCCGCAGTAAATACCACTCCAATCAGGTCCGCGATGCCGCACCGTACTGCTCATCTTCAACGCTTTCTGCCTGAGAGCGGGCGTCTGTTCGCGGATGTTGAAAATCGATACAATTCCACACATGATTTATAATTCTTGAGTTATTAGTGAATACTATTCATCCTTTTAAGGTCTAACGGTTGAAGCAGCTCTCTCCGTGCTCGTAGATGTCGAGCCCCTCTTCCTCAATTCTTCTGTCGACGCGGATCCCCTTTATCTTCTTGAGTCCGAAGAAGAGGATGCATCCCGTTGCCGCCGCCCAGATGTCGATACATACGATGCCGAACGCCTGTGCGCCGAGGAAGCCGAAGCCGTGTCCGTAGAGCAGCCCGTTGTCGACGGAGAAGAGCCCTACCATCAGCGTGCCGATTATGCCGCACACGCCGTGCACGGAGCTTGCGCCGACGGGGTCGTCGATGTGCAACTTTTGGTCGATGAACTCAATGGCGAACGGCAATATTATTCCGCAAACGAGCCCTATGATGACCGCGCCGACGGGAGAGACGAGGTCGCAGCCCGCCGTGATGCCGACCAGACCTGCCAACACGCCGTTCAACATCAGTGATAGCGAAGGTTTCTTATATTTCATCCACGTTACGAACATCGTCGCTATGCCGCCCGCTGCAGCGGCAAGGTTGGTGGTGAGAAAGACGTGGGA
>JAJQAR010000307.1 GCA_021203705.1 Prevotella sp.
GTATAATGAAAGGACTGGAACCGAAGTACAGAGATGAAATTGAGAATTGACAATTCATCTTTGCTTGAGGGCATTTTTCTTGTAAGATGGTATTTTCTGGTATATTGGGAATTTATAAACAAACATATAATAATTTATGAGAAAGATTTATTTGATTGTATTGTTGGCAATGATGACGATTATTGCATTGTCGTCATGTAACACAAAGAAGGAGGAAACTATGAAAAAGTATTTGGTGCTTTATTACAGTCAGACGGGTGTGACAAAGACTGTTGCGGAGGCGATACAGCAAAGTCTTGGTGCTGATATTGAGATTGTTGAGGCAGAAGAGCCTTACAATGGTGATTACGATCAAACTATTGAGCGCAGCAGACAGGAGCGTGAAAATGGAATTACGCCGAAAGTAAAGCCTCTCAATGTGAATTTGGATGATTATGATGTGATTTTCTTGGGGTATCCTGTTTGGTTCGGAACGTATGCGCTTCCGATTGCAGGACTTATCAAGGACAATGATTTTTCGGGTAAGAAAATCATTCCGTTCTGTACTTTTGGCAGTGGTGGTTTGGAGTCGTCAGTTGCAATGTTGAGGGATTCCATTCCGAATGCGGAGATTGCTGACGGTTATGGTGTGCGTGCATCACGTATATCTGCAATGCCGCAGGAATTAGATCGCTTCTTGAAGGAGCAGGGCTTTATCGAGGGTGAAGTGGAACCGTTGGAGGATTTCTCTGAGCAGCAGCCTGTAACTGATGAAGAAAAGGCAATTTTTGATGCCGCAGTAGGTGATTATAAAATGGTATCTGCCACACCTGTTACAGTAGGTAAGCGCAGCATATCAACTGGTACTGAATACAAGTACGAGGCAAAAGGTATTATGGGAGATCGCAGTGAGGCACCTTTAACCATTTATGTTATTGTCGGTAATGAGCCAGATGTAAAACCAGATTTTACAAGAATCGTGAGATAATTTACTATACGATAATTGAGGGCTGAGTTTTCAAAAATTCAGCCCTTATTGTTGCCTTTTTCAAAAATAGATAAAGCGATAGAGATAAAATTCTTGTTTTCTGCGCAGAAAACAAGAATTTTTTAGTAACTTTGCACAAAAATAGAGTACTACCATGATTATAAGAGATATAGTAAAACGAGAAATTGGTTGTTTGCCAGAGGGAGTGGTGGTTTCCGCTTCCGATTTTGACGTGCCTCGCCAATATCGTGCTACATTAATCAAGGCTTTAAATCAGTTTGAGTATGCTGGTGAAATCAAGCGTATTTCAAAAGGACGTTATTATAAACCTCGAAAATCAATATTCGGTGAATTATTTCCATCGGAAAAGGAGATTGTAAAAGATTTTCTTGAAAAGGATGGAAATACTATTGGATATATTACAGGAACAAGGGCTTTTGCAAGTTTGGCATTGACCACACAAGTGTCATCCGTTATCATGGTGGGGACAAATGTCTCTCGTCGTCCATTGTCACGAGGTCAATACAAAATTACTTTTTTATTGCAACCAAACCGCATTAATAATAAAGATATACCTCTTTTAATCCTTTTAGACGCATTACGTCTGATAAAGGAAATTCCCGGCACAACACCTGATGAGACAATAAAGCAAATCATAATCTGGATAAAAGAATTATCCGATACGGATAAGACGCGACTTTTGAGACTATGCAGAGCGTATAAACCATACGTTAGAGCGCAACTTGGGGCTATTTTTGATTATCTTGGTTTCCCGACATATGATTACATTGAAACTTTAAATCCACTCAGCCGCTACAAATTAGGAATATCATCAACTGTATTACCGACAACTAAAAACTGGAATATTGTATGAAACTGCATACCAATCAACAACTGTTTAAAGATGCTATAAACTATGCATCCCGCCCGATTGAGGATGGAGGATTAGGAATTAGTCCATTGTTTATTGAGAAAGATTATTGGACTACACGATGTCTGAAATTAATGTCAGAAAAAGACAAAGATAAACGTGCCGTTTTCAAAGGCGGCACAAGTTTGTCCAAGGCATACGGCATTGGAGCCAGATTTTCCGAAGATCTTGATGTCGCTATCTCTGAAGCATGGACATTAAGCGGCAATCAGTTGAAGAATTTGATACGTAAAACTGCTCATAACATGACTGAAGGATTGGAGGAAATACCAATACCTGGTAAGACAAGTAAAGGCTCACATTATCATAAAGCCTATTATCATTATCCACAGGTAATAGAAACATTAGCAGCAACTTCTGTAAATCCTGGTCAGATACTTGTTGAAATAAATTCTTTCGCCAATCCATACCCGTCTGAATTGCGTGTAATTCAAAGTTTCCTGACGACATTCCTAAAACAATCTAATAATGGGGAGTTGATTGAAGAATATGAAATGCAGCCGTTTGAAATTATGGTTTTGGATAAACGAAGAACGTTAACAGAGAAATTGGTATCATTAATAAGATGCTCGTTAGCAAATGAATACCTTCCACAATTGTCTTCAAAAATCCGACATTTCTACGACCTTTATTATCT
>JAJQAR010000292.1 GCA_021203705.1 Prevotella sp.
GTATAAATGTGTCAAGTGGACTGTTCCCTTATTTGCAAGGCAGCAAGACGGAAGCAGACTCGATAATAAATAAATTGGCACAGGTTGACGATGGCAAGGAATATCGGAGTTCAGAAAAATTTTTGAAGGACAGTTTGGCAAATTATGGACTTGTACACCTCTCTACACATGGTTACAGTCTGAAAGTGAACATTGGCAAACTGCCTGTTTCTCAATCGGATAGTCTTAAGATAGATAATACACTTCTTGCATCGGGCATCGTTTTACAAGGGGCAAATGTTGCGGGGCGTGACGGTGAGAAGGAGGATGGTCTGCTGTCGGCACGAGAATTATGTGATATGGAAGGTCTTGAGGGTGTTGACCTGGTTGTGTTGTCCGCATGTCAAACGGCACAGGGTGTCGTGGCGGATGAAGGACCCACAGGTATTGTACGGGGATTGAAGAAAGCTGGTGCACAATCTGTCATGGCATCTTTATGGCCAGTGAATGATGAGGCTACGGCATTGTTCATGGAAGCATTCTATAATGCGTTGCTTAAACCTGGAATTACGAAATATGATGCCCTTCGAGAGGCACAAGATGCTGTTAAAAACTATACGATCAAGATAGCCCCAATGCGATTCAATACCAAAACGTTGAGCCATCGTCCAATTACAGAAGACAGGTCAGAGAGGACGGAGTTCAAGCCATATAAAGAACCCTACTATTGGGCACCGTTTATACTCATTGATGATATTTCATATCAAATACTGAAAAAAATAATATTAATGATATGAAAAAGATAAACATTTTTATGCTGTCGTTGTTATGCATTCCGATGGCATTGTCTGCACAAGATACTATGCAGTCTCCGTCTGAATTACCTCAAAGTAGTGGAGGTCAAGAACAAAAATCAGGAGGAGGCGCAGGAGTTAATGTAAATCTAAACAGTGGTGACCGTATGTTCCAGATTATTGTCAAGGAAGATACTGCAATGACAAATACAAGGGGAATAAAGTGGGAAGACAACAACCGACGGCTGTTGACAACCGACTTGTTTGATCTTTACCGTAGTACTCTTGCCGGTAAAGTAACTACTGCCTCGACAGGCATTATCAGTGCCGGCATTAGTTATATATACAGTAAAATTGCCAGTCATCGTCAGGATTGGATGCAGGCTGTTCAGAAAGAATGTACCTACACAAAGAAACTCTCCATGCAGACGGAGATTGTTGACTTCTACAAGAAGCCGTCTGTGAAAGGTGCAATGGATCCGGCAGATATCGTGTTTGATGGTTTTGGCTGCAAACAGACAATTGGCAGCAATGGTGGAAATTCCCAAAGTGAAGCGATAAAAAAATCGCAAGAAGGAGCGGAAAAACCTGATACAGAGGCGAAAAAATCCAGTAACGGATCAAAGGATGTGTTCTATGTTTATTGCAAACTTAGAACCGACCCATTAGGCAAATCGCGAATTACCAATCATTCAAAATTTGAAGTCGTTGTTGACTCTATCTATTTTGATCCTTATCTCTGCAATCTGCCCAACGACTCAACAGCAGCAAGTACGGGTGACCATATAGATTTTGACTTTGAGAAGCGCAATAATCTGACATTTACCCTTACGGCAAACATCACATCATCATGGATGAATGAGGCAATTCAGGTGTATCGTGATGTTCCGTTGGGAGAATTTAAGGTTACGGCGAAAATCAATAAGGAAGATTTGGAATATCTGAATCCAGAGGACAGTGCCACAACAAACAAAGTGTTTATTTATTCCAGTCAACGTGATAAGGGCACCGATAAGGAAAAAAATGTGAGTGTGTCGGGAGATTGTTTCATAGTACCACGTTCATACGTCGGAACGCTTGACGGTACGGCATTCACAAGTGCTTGGGGCACTGGTCAGTACAAGATTGATATGCAGGTCAGCGAGAGTTGCAGTATCAACCGTAATTATTATATGGGGAAGGATGAGGAGCAGCAACAAGGTAATATGTCGGCTGCCAATGGACAACCAACTGCTGACCAGACTTCCAATATAGATAAGAAAGAGACAAAGAAGAAGAAACAAAAAGAGGAATGGAACGATAAATGGAAGGAAGAATGGAATATTATCAAGAAACGTCAGAAAAGTAAGAGCTTGTGGGACAACTTGTATGAGGTTGTCAAGACAGAATGGACTGGTCAGGAATGGGTAACTATGATTATTGAACCAGCACTGACAACATTAGCCACATCAGGGTCTAACCTCATTTATGAAACCGAAACTATGGGAGACGGAGGTACAATGGGTGGTAACACAACTGGTGGAACTGCCGTAGGTATGAAGCATTGAGACAAGTGAATATTGATATTATAATATATATTTAATAATGAAACTGAAAACAATATTATTTTTTATCAGTCTGTTTTTCTCTTTTACTGCCTTTTCGCAAGAAAGGGTGGACACCATAGCTGTGACAAATTCTAATGACAGCGAAATAGTTGAGGATTCTATGTATAACTATAATATGGGAGAATACTATATCAATGCGGGAAATTATGTTGAA
>JAJQAR010000070.1 GCA_021203705.1 Prevotella sp.
CTGAAGAACGGCGCAGGCTTTGGTCCAGAAGAAGAAGGAGAAAACTGTCCCCTTCATGAGCCGGACGAATATATTACTTTTGAGAAGATACAGAAGTGCTTTAAGATATACAAGTTGGCTCTTCAGCGTCTCTGCGGCTGATTCACCACTGCAGATCCGCTACTGCAGATCCACTACTGCAGATCCGTTACTGCAGATTCACTGCGGAAGATGATTCACCAACGCTGATTCACTGCGGAAGATGATTCACCGTGACTTATCCAACCCCCACAGTATGACCACGCAGCATGATCCCACAATATGGTCTTACAATGCGTTGAAACGCATATATGTGAAGTCTAAACGTTGTTTTGCACAGACAGGCAGCGATACAAGCAGACAGGCACACAGCCATGTGCAGGCATGCAGGTACACAGGCACATGAATAATATGTACTAATATGTACTAATATGTACACATGATCTGATATGTACACATGATTTGAATCCGTTAACAATCCGGAGAAGCAAAGGTTATGAAGGACAGAAAATCCGGCAGCAAAACAGAATACACGCCTGCAGACACCCCCATGACTCCGGATATGGAGGAAGAGCTTATACCGCTTTTAGATACTCCGGAGGGTGCCGCTGCTGGTGCCCGCAAGAGACGCCGCAGGAAGCTTTCCAAACGCATTATAGCCCTTATATGCGTGGGTGCTTTCATCTTCGTAATTCTTGCCATCGCATTTGGAGCCTGGATTGCCTTTTTGGTTGTGGACAACACACTTACGATATGGTCTCCGGACTATGATGAAGTGGACATAAGTGAGATCCTAAACAAATATCTTGTTAACGGAGAAGAACTGACCGACGATGATTATAAAACCCTGTATGAGCAGACGGGTGTCACGAAGATTGGTGTGGACCGTGCTTTAGAGAAAGGTACGCTTGGCAAGAGCAGACTTTTAACCATCCAGGAAGACTACTTTACAGAGCATACAATTGAGCATGACAAGTTTGCTCCTTACGTATGCACGGATAAGTTAGACAGCGACTATGTACAGAACATATATCTTGAGCCCGGAGACATCTTTGTTACCTCCTCCACTCACATTACGGGATGGAAGATGGGACATGCCGGAATTGTGACTGCAAACGGAAAGGTTATGCAGGCTATGGCATACGGAACTCCCACATATGAGGGCTCTGTGTCCTACTTTACTAACCGTGTGAACTATATGATTCTCCGGCCCAAGACAGATGATGAAACAAGAACAGCTGCAGCAGATCTTGCGTTAAGTCTTGCCGGTACAGAATACAATGCCATTGCCGGATTCTTTACACCGAAGGACAGTGTAGAGTACGGCACGCAGTGCGCACACCTTGTCTGGTACTGTTACTATGAGCAGGGAATAGACCTGGACAGCGACGGCTCATGGCTTGTTACACCCAATGATATAGCCAATTCACCGAATGTGGAGCTTGTGCAGGTGTTTGGCTTTGACCCCTACAAACTCTGGTCTTAAAACTGAACCCCCTGCTGCTCTTTACGGCAGTTGTAAATGCAGTACCAAATGAAAAGACTCCCATCCCGGGAGTCCTTTTTTTGTCTGCTCTTTGATTGTATTCTTTGATTGTATTCTTTGATTGTATAGATTTGCACAATCTGGTTCTTTGCTGTTGGAGTATGTCGGCTAATTAAGCTTAAACGCGCTATAAGTGTTGCTTTGATTAGTATGTCCTGATATTGTTGGTGTGCAATCTGTTAAGAATAGCATGGCATTCATAGTAATGAAGCCAAAGTAACGAGACCAGAGTAACGAGTGACAATCTTCACAAAATAACTGTTGATAATGTTTTTTTGATATGTTATACTTTACACAAAGCGTATCTGGATTCACTGCTTATTGTTTCTGTTGTTGCACAAATTTATGAGTCCGGCATGGTTATATTATTATTCAGGAGGAAATCATGGACATAGAACTTAAAAAACTGCCTATTGGCGTATCATCATTTGCCAAGATTGATTCCATGTACTATGTTGACAAGACACTTTTTATAAAAGATTTCATTGACCTGAAGGGTGATGTAACTTTATTTACAAGACCGCGCCGTTTTGGGAAGACTCTCAATATGGACATGTTAAAAACATTCTTTGAGAAGACTCCTAAAGACAACTCTGATTTGTTTAAAGATAAAAAAATATGGCAGTGCGGATCACGTTACACGGATGAGCAGGGGAAATATCCCGTTATATGGATCACGTTCAAAAGTGCTAAATTCGCAACTTATGACGATTGTGTCAATGAGATCAAGTGGCAGATATCTAATGAATATGCAAGACATAATGAACTTAGCAAGAGTCCAAAATTAACCAGTACAGAAAAGCGTTTTTACAAATCAATTGTCAGCAAAACCGCCACTAAAGATGATTATATTCATGCATTAGAAAAATTGTCTGATTTCCTGTACAAGCACTGGGATATACCTCCCATTATCATGATTGATGAATATGATACCCCCGTCTCTAATGCGTATACACAGGGATATTA
>JAJQAR010000260.1 GCA_021203705.1 Prevotella sp.
GCTCTGTTCAGTCGGCTAACCTTGAGAAAGGCTGCTCGTGGATAACGCTGTTTATCGCCATGGCTCCCTCACTCGGTTTTCTCGGCACTGTGATTGGTATGGTGATGGCTTTTGAGCAGATACAGATGGCAGGCGACATCAGTCCTACTATTGTCGCTGCCGGTATGAAGGTTGCGTTGATTACAACTATCTTCGGTATCATCTCAGCCCTTGTGCTTCAGATATTCTATAATTATATCCTCTCCAAAATAGAACATCTTACAAGTCAGATGGAGGAATCGGCAATCTCGTTGCTTGATACGATAATGAAATACAAACTTACACGATAATGCGCTTCTTGCAATATATAAAAGGTATGAAGACGGAGCAGGTGTCCACACGTGTCCTGTATATTCTCATTGCCCTTACAGTTTTGCTTTTCGGCGCGTTTTTCATTATCGGATTTGACAAGCCATATAACGAGGATCCTGACTTCAAGGCTCCATTGTTGACAGATGCTGTTTTGATATTTGTTTATTTGCTTATTATCGCTGCGTTGGTTATCATGGCTTATTCCGTTGTCCGTTCGATTAAGCGGAGGGATAAGTCGGTTAATGTTACCAATAATATTCCTGAAACGAAAATCCTGTGGTGCACGGTTGCCTTGCTTTTGTGCTGCATGGTGATTACATTCTTGTTGGGCTCAGCGCAGCCTGTGCAGGTGAATGGAGTGGAGTTTGCCCAGACATTCTGGTTGAAAACCACCGATATGTTCATCAATACTGTTACCGTGATGTTGATAGTGGCTGTTCTTGGTGTGGCTTTCGGCGTATCGGGGTATGGCAGAAAACTCAGATTAAAGAGAAAAGGTTAAAGTCATAAACTTAACAACTATGATTTTAAAGCACAAAGGGCGCAAATTACCTGGTATCAACACCACTTCCACGGCAGACATATCATTCATTTTGTTGGTGTCGTTTCTTGTCATGACTTCAATGGATGTTGACAAGGGCTTGATGAGACAGTTGCCTTCGCCTGAAACCACCGAGCAGCAGAATATCACCGATATTGAGAAACGCAACGTAATGGATTTGCGGATAACTTCTTCAGGGGAGTTGTTGGAGGATGGCACCCCTTTGGATATCAGCAAGTTACGCGCAAAGACGATAGATTTTATCTGTAAAGTTTCCGACCGTAAGCAACATGTAATCGCCCTTGACGTTGACAGCAAAGCACCATACGAGGCATATTTCAATGTGCAGAACGAACTCGTTGCGGCTTATAATATCTTGAGGAACAGTTATGCGAGGAAGACTTTCGGAAAAAGTTATGCCTTGTGCACGCCAGAACAGCGTGAGCAGGTAAGAGATTATTATCCCCAG
Organism: Prevotella sp.; assembly: GCA_021203705.1. Lineage (GTDB taxonomy): Bacteria > Bacteroidota > Bacteroidia > Bacteroidales > Bacteroidaceae > Prevotella. Next base: position 1,362 of record JAJQAR010000260.1, read on the forward strand.
AGGATAGCGGAGACAACGGAGGGGAAGGAGGGCGACAGATGACACTTATCAGACGCACCCGCCATGATGTCCCGACTCTGAACACCGCCACTTTGCCCGACCTTATTTTCGTGGTGTTGTTCTTTTTCATGGCTGTTACCCACATGAGGGAGGTAACATTGAAAGTGAAATATCGTGTGCCAGAAGGAACGGAACTTACAAAACTGACCAAAAAGTCTGCCGTCACATATATTTATATAGGCAAACCCATAGAAAATGTGCAGGGTGGTAATGCCGAGACGCACATACAAGTGAACGATAAGTTCGCCGACCTGCCGATGGTGGTTGACTATGTTACGGAGGAACGAGACAGAATGTCGCCGGAAGACTTGCAGATAATGAGCGTGTCGGTGAAAGCCGACCGTGATACAAAGATGGGTATTATATGTGATGTGAAACAGGCTCTTATTCAGGCAAATGTGGTGAGAGTAAACTATTCTGCTCTCCAAAAGGGTAAAAAGTGAAACATTGTTACACGAAAATGTTTTAATTTGATACAAATTCTTACTTTTTGTTTGCGTTTTATTGTTGGGTTAAAAATTTTTCATATCTTTGCAATGAAATAAAAAATATCAAATGGCACATCATAGTTTAGACTCATTAGACAGGAAAATACTTCGTCTTATCGCAGAAGATGCGCGTGTACCTTTTTTGGAGGTGGCACGTGTTTGCAATGTTAGTGGTGCAGCGATACATCAGCGCATACAGAAACTTTACCATCTTGGTGTTATCAAAGGTTCAAAGTTTATAATCGACCCAGAGAAAATCGGTTATGAGACATGCGCATACATAGGTCTTAACCTTAAAAATCCAGAGAATTTCGGTAGGGCTATAGATGCTCTCAAAGATATTCCGGAAGTTGTGGAATGTCATTATACCACAGGAGACTATGATATGTTCATTAAGATTTATGCCCAAAACAACCATCACTTGCTGAATATCATACACGACAAGTTGCAGCCGCTTGACCTGGCGCGCAGTGAGACGATAATTTCGTTTAATTCAGCATTTGAGCGTCAGATGCCTATTTCTGAGGCTCCGTTGGGTGACAGTCTAATGGATGATGACAAAGAGGAATAAATAAAAAAGCATCTTTTCAGATGCTTTTTTATTTTATATAGTC
>JAJQAR010000123.1 GCA_021203705.1 Prevotella sp.
GTCCATTGCGACTCATCTCAAAGTTGATGGCATCGGCAATCACTTCTTTATCAAAGGTGTGTATCTCGGTATTTATCGGGTATCGGTTAGGCGGCGGTGTCTGCATTACGCTCATATCCCGCGCTCCCATCAATGAGAACTGCAAGGTGCGGGGTATCGGGGTAGCTGACATTGTCAGGGTATCGACATTGGTCTTCATCTTACGCAACTTCTCCTTAGTTGACACACCGAATTTTTGCTCCTCATCGATAATAAGCAGTCCTAAGTCCTTGAACTTCACTGCCTTGCCAATCAGTTTGTGTGTTCCCACGATGATGTCTATCTTTCCGCTCGCAAGGTCAGCAAGCACTTCCTTTGTCTTTTTGTCGCTCCTTGCTCTTGACAGATATTCCACCCTTACAGGAAAATCTTTCAACCGCTTTGAGAATGTCTGGTAATGCTGATATGCCAACACGGTGGTCGGAACAAGGATTGCCACTTGCTTCGAGTCGCACGCAGCCTTGAACGCTGCCCTGATTGCCACTTCTGTCTTTCCGAATCCTACATCACCACAAATCAACCTGTCCATCGGTCGCTGGCTCTCCATATCTGCCTTTACTTCACTCGTGGCTTTCACTTGGTCGGGGGTGTCCTCGTATATAAAACTTGCCTCCAACTCGTGCTGCATGAATGTATCGCCACTGAATGCATAGCCTTGCTCATGTCTACGGGCGGCATACAGTTTGATTAGGTCACGGGCGATGTCTTTGATTTTCGACTTCGTGCGCTCCTTCAACCGTTCCCATGCTCCTGTGCCCAATGTACTTAGGCGTGGGGGTGCATCACTGTCGTGTCGCTTGTATTTGGATATCTTGTAGAGCGAATGAATACTGACATCCACCTTGTCGTTGTGCTGGTATATCAAGCGTATCACTTCCTGATAACTGTTTCCTACCGGCACTCTCACCAACCCTGCGAACTTGCCTATTCCGAAATCCACATGCACGATATAGTCGCCTATCTCCATCTCCTGCAATTCTTTCATCGTTAGTGCCATCTTGCCACTCCGGGCGGCATCGGAACGCAGACTGTATTTGTGGAAACGGTCGAATATCTGGTGGTCGGTGAAAAAACAGGCTGGCATCGTGTTATCGGCAAAACCTGAATGTAATGTCTTGTCAACGGCAACAAACTCGATATTGGTATGAAACTCCTCACTGGCGAATATCTCTTTCAACCGCTCATGCTGCTTCCCGCTGTCTGCCAAGATATATATCCTGTAACCTTTCTGCACATAGTCCTCAAGAACATTTACAAGCAGGTCAAAACTTTTGTGAAACAGTGGCTGGGGAGAGAAATCAAATGTCAGTGTGGCTTGCGGCACGCCTGTCGGTTTTGTGCCTATCTCTATTCTACGGAAATCCTGTGTGTCTGTTATGAATTGTGTACCGTTCAGCAGCGTATTAGTAACTTTCATGTCATTGAGAACTTGCTGCTGCTCCATTTCGGTCAGTCCTTCTAACTTTTCGGTCATCGCCTGTGATGTAAACCCTTCCTGATAGGCTCTGTCGATAATATCCCTCACGAATGTGATATCTTTCATCACAAGCACCGTCTCTTTTGGCAGGAAATGGAAAAATGACACTTTCTCACCCGTTGCGAACAATTCTGGTACGATTTCCACATTCTTTTTCTTCTCCTTAGACAACTGGCTCTGCACATCAAAAGTCCTTATTGAGTCAACTTCATCTCCGAAAAAGTCTATGCGGTAGGGGTATTCACTGCTGAATGAGAACACGTCTAAAATACTTCCTCTTATGGCAAACTGTCCCGGCTCGTAAACGTAATCTACACTCTTGAAACCTAAGTTCCACAAAGTCTTTTCCAACTCTGTGATGTCGTGCAGCTCACCTACTCTCAACGAAATAGTATTCTCATCCAAACGCTCACGTGATACAACAAGTTCACCTACTGCCTCTGGACAGGTAACAACGAATAAAAATTCTTTTGTACTGCTATCTGTGCCCTGCTTTGTGTTTTGTTGTACTATGTTTTGTGAAGCCAAGTTTTGTTGCATTGTCGCCAATCGGCTCAATACTTCTGTCCTAAGAATCTCGTTTGCAGAATCCCTCTGACCGTATTTTATTTGTCTGCGGTATGACGATGGGAAATACAGCACGTCTTCATTTCCCAATATCTGTGTCAAGTCATGATAGAAATATCCTGCTTCTTCCGCATCTCCAAGAATGAAAAGACAAACAATTCCAGTATTTTTCGTTACCGATGCAAACAACATAGGAGCGGAAGATGCAACTAATCCTTGCAGGAAAACAGTCTTAATCGACTTATCCTCCTGCACCTTTGCCAATGCCTCCGACTGTGGCGACTTGGCATACAACTCTGAAATATCCCGTAAGTTCATCACGAATTACGAAAACTCCTCAACGCATAACCCTCCTGCGTTAATCATCTGCAAAGTTAACGTAATTCAAAAATACCACCAAACAATTAACATTTTTATTTAATGAAAGAACTTTGGCTT
>JAJQAR010000312.1 GCA_021203705.1 Prevotella sp.
ACTAAATAGTAACAAATTAACCTATATTCAGAGAGCACCTAATCATGACTCTGTTCTGTCGGTTTCGTGTCACTTATAGTATCATTGTTTAGAGTGTCGGTAACAGCCGGGGCTGATCCTTCAAAAATCTCATCATCACCACGCATCCGTTCTGTTGGAGCACTTTGAGGAACGGACACTCTTCCCTTCATGAAATACAAACTGATAGCAAAAAAGCCGATAACCACTATGGCGGCAATACCAGAGATCCATGGCCATCTCCTGCCATGCGAAGATGCTCGTCGATTTCCTATAGCTGCTACCCTATGCTCATTGTCATATTGCTGTTGGAATGTCTCCATTGCCTCCAATTTCACTACACGACTGGTAATCGCCTCTTTGACATTCTTGGTCAGTTCAAACTGTTCCTTTTTGTCTTTATCCTGCTCGATTTCCAAAAGAAACTGTGCCTTGTCTTCATCCGACATCATGTCGCCATGGAGCAAGTATTCATCTATTCTGTCTTGAAACTTCTTATCCATACTCTGTCGTGTTATGAATTCAAATACTTATCGTAAATTTCCATGGCTGTCTTTCGTAAGGTCTCCAAGCACTTATACTTTTTCGTTTTCAGTGCATTTTTGGATTCTATAGTAGGAATCTCCTGCAATATTCTATCCAAATCTTTTTTCTCATAATAGAATTTTGTAAGGATTTCATTGCAACGGGGAGATATGTGTGATATTATGTCGGCGATAATCTCAAGCATTACGTTATCACCTGGGTCATACAGCATCTCTATGTCTTTCTGTACATCTACACCACCACCGGCAATCTGTCCTGGCTTCGAATCAGTGTATTGCTGATGGTCGCGCACCCATTCTAAATACTTGAGCTTGGCAATACCCATGAAATAGGTAAGAATGCTTCCCTTTAAAGGCTCACCGTTCTTATCTTTCACTATACCCTCTTCGGCATATATCTTGCGCTTCTCTATGTTTTCCCAAAAGGCAATGAAAGTATTTTGGAATATGTCTTCCGCATCGTTATCCTCAGCGAAAAACACCCCTTTGTAATTTTCCCAAAAATAATCCGAGCAATAGGCGTATAACTCATATTGCTGTTTCCCCTCCTTTCCGTACATCCCTGAAATAAGCATAGCCTCCTTCTCCTGCAACGGTGTACGAAGTCTAATTGTCTTTGCCATTATCTGAAAATGTCTGTTATATTAAAACTGTTTATTTCACCTGAAAGAACTGGTCTCTGTATATTATTCTGTGAATTTTTGTGGATAAACGATATCAGACGATTGAAAAACTCCTCGTTGCTGCCAGTAGGATTTTCCTTTATCTCCGAGTAAAAGGCGTAAGTCAACTTCCCCACGACGGGCTTTTTCATCTCCGAGTTCATCTGGAAACTCTGACAGGCGCTGATGGTTATCCAACGTTCTGGGTTCGGCACGGCTTTCGGATTTACCACAGGCTCTTTCTCATCATCATCGGGTTTGCCGAAAAATGACATAATAGCCTCAAATATATCTCCTACCCCACGCACCACGTTTGTATCTTCTCCGAAATTACGAGTACTGTCTCCACTGTGGCATGCGTCAATCACCACTAATATTTTTCCTCTGTCTCCCACCTTATCACGACCAGCATTAAGATATTTGTTCACCTCATCATCAGTGAGATGTTTTTCCCCTCTGTCTTTGTCGCACGGCTTGCGGTAGGCATCGTATGGGATCCAACATTCATCAAGCCCGTCAGCCTCATCGTTGTTTAAATCGGTCATCTGCTGGCCATGCCCTGAATAGTGAACATACACTATGTCGCCTGTTTTGCAAGAGGCTGCAAGATGTTCAAATGCCGCCGATATACTATCCTTCGTCGCCTGCTTATTGACCAGTTTGGTTATCTGCTTAAAACCCGCACCATTCAGTATTTCCTCCACATACGGTATGTCTTTATCTCCATTTATCTTTGTCCAGTCGGAATCCTCCTGCTGCCCCAGTCCTATGATAAGCGCACGCTTTGTCTGTGCGTATGCCACCGTAGAGACAAACACAAGCAATATACTGATTACTATTTTTGAAAAACCATTCATTTCAAGACACACCCTTTGTGTTTCTTATCGTCATCGGGCATTTCTCAGTTCTGCCTCCAACTGCACGATATTTCGTATCGGGCGCAAATTCTATTATTAATGTTAATGATAACATTATACTGAAAGTAACCTCTGATTAAACAATATTATTGTATTTTTAGATATTTTTTGAGTCTTTTGTCTTTAAAGTATTTACCCCTAATACTTTCTTGGTGTTATCATTCTTTATATCCACTGCCATCACAAACGCTACACCTGATCTTTCCGTTGCCGCCACAACTAAAACATGCGGAATAATAGCCGAAATTCGCAAATCTCCCTGTACCGTTGCATGTACGACAGACATATTCCCCCTCTCCATGACAGTAAGTACATGTGCCACCCTGCGACAAATAAACTCTCAAGGACACATTATCCTCGCTTACCTCTATATATC
>JAJQAR010000056.1 GCA_021203705.1 Prevotella sp.
TATTTATTATTGGCAAAAAAAGTAGTAACTTTGCCGCGTTTTTAGGATTAAGAATAAAACATAAACTTATAAAAATAGGAATATGGCTTATACACGCATTACTGCCGCAGAGGCTGCGGCAATGATAAAGAACGGCGAAAACGTAGGCGTGAGCGGATTTACGCCAGCGGGAACTGCCAAAGCAGTTACAAAGGAGCTTGCCGTTAAAGCACTTGCCGAGCATGAGGCAGGTAGAGAGTTTAAGGTAGGGATTTTTACAGGTGCATCAACAGGTCAGAGTACGGATGGCGACTTGGCGAATGCACAAGCAATCAAGTATCGTGCTCCATACACCACGAATACTGACTTCCGTAAGCATGTGAACGCCGGCGAGATAGCCTATAATGACATTCATTTGAGTCAGATGGCACAGGAGCTCCGCTACGGTTTTATGGGCGAGGTTGACTGGGCTATCCTTGAGGTGTGCGACATCGATGAGGGCGAGGACACATGCAAGGCATATCTTACGGCAGCCGGTGGTATCTGTCCGACTATCGCAAGGATGGCAAAGCGCGTGATTTTGGAGCTCAACTCGTTTCATAGTCCTGATGCGAAGTACATCCATGACGTTTACGAGCCACTTGACCCACCATACAGACAGCCAATACCTATTGTTCATGTAAACGACCGTATCGGAAAACCTTACGTTGAGATAGACCCAAAGAAGATTGTCGGTGTTGTGGAATGTAACATTCCTGATGAGGCGAGAGCATTCAAGGATGCAGATCCAATAACCGACCAGATAGGGCATAATGTTGCCCGTTTCCTTGTAAGTGACATGAAACGAGGTATTATCCCGTCAACCTTCCTGCCGTTGCAGAGCGGTGTGGGCAGTACGGCGAATGCCATTTTGGGAGCTTTGGGTCATGACGAGATAGTGCCAGACTTTAACGTATACACAGAGGTTCTTCAGGACAGTGTAGTAGGCATGATGCTTGAAGGGCGTGTGAAATGTGCTTCCGCCTGTTCACTTACCGTTTCCAACGGTTGTTTGAAGGAGATTTACGACAACATGAATTACTTCAAGGATCACCTCACACTACGTCCGAGTGAAATATCCAACTCACCGGAAGTAATCAGGCGACTTGGAGTAATAGCTATAAATACGGCAATAGAGGTAGATATCTACGGTAATGCCAACTCCACGCACATCAGTGGTATCAAGATGATGAACGGTATCGGAGGAAGCGGTGATTTTGAGCGCAACGCATATATCAGTATTTTCACCTGTCCTTCAACGGCAAAGGGAGGCCTGATCAGTTCTATAGTTCCTATGGTAAGTCATCATGACCATACAGAACACGATGTCAATGTAATTGTAACGGAACAGGGTATTGCCGACCTTCGAGGCAAGAGTCCTCTTGAGCGTGCCGCACTTATCATTGACAACTGCGCACATCCAGACTACCGTCCGATGCTCCGCGAGTATTTGAAGATCTCCACTGGTGGACATACGCGCCATTGCTTGCCTGCTGCTTTCGCAATGCACGACACACTGCTGCGCAAGGGCGACATGCACCAGACAGATTTTTCTGAATACGTGAAGTGAAAAGAATGTCCTCTGTTCTCATCACAGGAGCAAGTGGCTTCATAGGCAGTTTCATGGTGGAAGAAGCCCTACGACAGGGCTTCGACACGTGGGCTGCGGTGAGGCGGAGCAGTTCGAGGAGATGGCTTCAGGACAGTAAGATACACTTTATTGAACTTGATTTCGACCGCCCTGACGTATTGGATGAGCAATTGAGAGGGCATGACTTCGACTATGTGATACATGCTGCTGGTGTTACGAAGTGTTTGAATACAGATAATTTTTTCCGTGTGAACACGCAGGGAACGATCAACCTGATAGAGGCATTACGCCGGAATGCAGCATCATTGCGGCGCTTTGTGTTTATCAGTAGTCTTAGCGTCTGTGGTCCAATAAAAGAGGAACAGCCGTATCAGGATATAACCTGTGATGACGAGCCATGTCCGAACACCGCTTACGGACAAAGCAAGTTGAAGGCGGAGCGGTATATCGACAGTATTGCGGATTTCCCTTGTGTTACATTACGGTTGACTGGGGTGTATGGACCGAGGGAGAAGGACTATTTCATGATGGCGAAAAGTATTAGCAATCATGTTGACTTTGCCGTAGGTTATAAGCCGCAAGAACTCACCTTTGTATATGTGAAGGATGTGGTTGCAGCATCTTTCCTTGCTTTGGAGCATGGAAACATAGGAGCGAAGTATTTCATAAGTGATGGCAGCGTCTATTCATCACGCACTTTCAGTGATTTGATACGTCGTGAGTTGGGCAATATCTGGTTGATTCGTATAAAGTCACCCCTGTGGCTTTTGAGGGTGATAACATATTTTGGAGAGAGTGTGGGACAGTTTACGGGCAAGGTCTCCGCACTCAACAAAGATAAGTATCACATCATGAAACAACGCAATTGGCGGTGTGACATAGCCCCTGCGGTAAGGGAATTGGGATTTGAACCGAAATATCAGCTTGATGAGGGATTGAGAGAGACAGTAAAATGGTATAAGGAAAACGGATGGCTGTGAAAAATCGGAGATTTTTCAAATTGACAATTGACAATTGAGAATTGACAATTTGGCTGCGCTTGACATACCACGAAAAGAGAAATGGCAATGGTGAAGTACATAAGACAACTTTTTGCGATAGAGAGGAAGCCCTGTAAGGGGCTGTTCGCTTTGGAGTGGGTTGTGATGGGTTATCTTGTGCTTACTCTGCTAATTGTTTTCTTTACCTATACGAAGGTGAACAATCCAGAGGCTATGATATGGGGGCGTGTACGTATTGCCGTAATCACGGTGGCTCTGTGGCTTGTCTACCGCATGATACCCTGCAGATTTACACGTTTCATACGAATAGGAGTGCAGTTGCTGTTGCTCAGTTGGTGGTATTCAGATACATACGAGATTAACAGGATGTTGCCAAACCTCGACCATCTGTTCGCCCAGTGGGAACAGAGTCTGTTCGGTTGCCAGCCAGCCCTGTTGTTCTGCAAGGCGATGTCATGGAATTTCTTCAGTGAGATAATGAATTTGGGTTATGCCTCTTTCTATCCGATGATAGCATTGGTGGTACTGTTTTACTTCTTTTTCCGTTATAAGGAGTTAGAGCGTGCGGCTTTTGTCATCATCGCAGCGTTTTTTGCTTATTTTGTTATCTATGTCTTAGTACCCGTTGCGGGTCCTACATTCTATTACAAGGCGGTGGGAATCAGTAATATAGTACAAGGTGTATTTCCTAACGTAAATGACCATTTTAACTACAGTCAGGACTGCCTGCCCAGTCCTGGTTATGTTGACGGTATTTTCTATCATCTTGTTGAGGATGCGAAATCCGTAGGAGAGCGTCCTACAGCAGCCTTCCCAAGCAGTCATGTGGGTATAAGCACTGTTCTGGCTTTGCTGGCATGGCATACTGGAAACCGCAAGCTATTCTATATCATATTGCCGTTTTATATCATCCTGTGTTTCTCAACAGTATATATACAGGCGCACTATGTGATAGATGGTATAGCAGGGTTGTTGACAGGGGCGTTGTTCTATTTTATATTCATGGCATGTTCAAGGAGAATGAAAACTAAAACACAGAATTAACCTACATTTGCACCCGTGACAAGAATAAAACCTTTCATAATAACGATATTTGCGCTGTTGTTGTCAGTAGCAGTCATGGCGCAGGACGACAAAGTGGAGAAGTCTGCCAATCCTGAAGATGTTGATGTGGATATGGACAATCCCACTTTTGTCCCGCTCGTTAAGGTAGGTAAGGTTCTTGTTGACGGTGACAGTATCCAGTATGTGGAGTTCAACAATGTATACGTCTATCCTCAACCGATTTTCAAGAACGAGAAGCAAAAGGCGGCATACAATCGTCTTGTATACAATGTCAAGAAAGTGCTCCCTATTGCTAAGGAGGTGAACAGGATTATAATAGAGACATACGAATATCTACAGACACTTCCCAACAAGAAAGCCCGCGACGAGCACATGAAAAGGGTGGAGGAGGATATAAAGAGAAAGTATACGCCGAGGATGAAAAAACTTACCTATTCGCAAGGAAAACTGCTGATAAAACTCGTTTACCGAGAGTGCAATTCCTCTGCATACGACTTAATCCGTGCGTTCATCAGTCCTGTGCGTGCCGGTTTCTATCAGGCATTCGCATGGGCTTTCGGCGCAAGCCTTATGAAGAAATACGATCCGGAGGGCATTGACCGGCTGACGGAAAGAGTGGTGCTTATGGTTGAAGCGGGACAGATTTAAAAGAATTGACAATTGACAATTGAGAATTGACAATTGCGCAGATACGATTGTACTTTGTTAGAGATTTTGTTTGAATGTTATCGGAATTTTCTCATGAAAACTTTGTAATTATTCGGAGTAAAGGACTTGGATGAGGGTTTGTCCTACAGCTTTGAGGGTGTTTTTGTCGATATGTTCCATGTCATCACTTACGGTGTGCCAGGTGGGTCCGAAGTTGCTTTGCTGGCAGTCGGGATAGTATGGGATGATGTCGATAGTAGGAATTTTGGCGTTTTCGTTAACCGGCACGTGGTCGTCGGTAATCATACCACCTTCCTTTTCAGGGAAATAACTGCCGTAACCAACCGTTTTGGCAGCGTTCCACACCTTTTTTACTATGTTGTTGGCATATTGTAATGACGTGCTTTCTTTCCAGAACTGTGCACCTTGGCCACCCACCATGTCTAAAAGAATGCCGAAACGGGCGGTATATCCTTCCTTATGAGGATTAAGAGACCAATGCTGTGCCCCCAAAGCCCATGAGTTCTCATCATAATGAGCATCGCTCCACATCGGTACACCCCAATCCTCAGCGTCGAAGCATACGAAATCCACGCCGACATTAAGATTTGTGGTATCGCTTTTCAGCAGTCGTGCTAATTCCAGCATCACAGCGACACCGCTTGCGCCATCGTTGGCAGCCAATACAGGTTTGTGCCAGTTGGTGCTGTCAGGGTCATTATCAGCCCACGGTCTACTATCCCAATGAGCACAAAGAAGAACACGCCCGGTGAGTTCCGGACGGTAGCTTGCTATGATATTCATGCCCTTCAGTTGTGTGCCGTCATAGCCTGTGAGTGTTGCCTGTTGTGAGATAACGTTGCAGCCATAATCCTTGAACTTATTCATTATCCATTCTCCGCAGAGGTCATGAGCCTTGCTGTTCATGATACGCGGTCCGAAATCACATTGGGCAGCACAAAAGGCGAATGCGCTGTCAGCGTCAAAAGAGGGACCTAATGGTTGCTGTGCCATCTCGTTGTTCCCGTCATCGGTTGTCTTTTTGTTACTGCTACATGCTGTAAAGGCGAGGAGCATTAGAAAGAGGTAAATATATTTTTTCATTATTATCATACATTAGATTTTTGTATTTGTGCCATTAGTCTTAGCCAGTTGCCGCCCCAAATCTTTTCAATGTCGCTCTCGTTGAACCTGTTGCGCAGAAGATGTAATGTGAAATTGATTGCCTCGGAAGAGTCGGCCAAGCCTCTTACCCCTCCGTCACCGTCGAAATCAGTACCCAATCCCACGTGTTCCACGCCCATTATTGATATAGCATGGTTTAAGTGCTGTATCAGGTCGAGGATGCACGCCTCGGTGGTGTCGTCGCGGAGAAAGCCGTGGTATAGAGTTAAATGGGCTAAGCCGCCTTTTTTGGCAAGAGCTCTCAACTGGTCATCAGTAAGGTTACGGAGCACGTCACACAGAGCCTTACAGTTGCTGTGGCTGCAAACGATAGGTTGAGAGCTTATCTCCAAAGCATCGTAAAAACTTTTCTCTCCACCATGGCTGAGGTCTACCATTACACCGCAACGGTTCATCTCTTTTATCACTTGTTCACCGAACACGCTAACACCGTTATGAGTATTGTTTCCGCGGCAGCTGTCGCAAATATCATTGTCTCCGTTATGGCAGAGCGTTATATACACAATGCCACGTTGGGCGAAATGCCGCACGTTGGCGATGTCATGGTCGAGGGCAAGTCCGTTTTCTATTCCTAACAGTATAGAGCGGAGCCCTTTACGTTTGTTTTCTTTAAGTTCCTGTGGTGTGCGTACTATCCCTAAATATCGGTTGTTCGCTTTTACTATATCCTCTATCTTGTCAAAGATGAGATCCGCATATTCCTTTGGTGAGTTTACGGGGAATGCCACATTAGAGGAGAACGGCTCATCCTGCTTAGGTTGTGGCAGGTAAGCCACCATAATCACGGCATCTTGTTTACCTTCTGACATTTTGTGTAAATCCACCAAAATGCGAGGGTCACGCTGATTGAAATGTATACCTTGCGGAAAGAACATCGGTGTGTCGCAATGAGTATCTAATGTTACAATTTTGTGGTGCAGCATTTTGGCAGTGTGGAAATATTCAGCTTCTCCTACGAGCCATTTAAAGAGCGGCAGTCCACTTTCAAGCCATTCGGGGTGCCATTGTACGCCGACAATCGCTTTGTGTTCACTGCTCTCAATAGCCTCTATCACACCATCGGGAGCTGTAGCAGTTATTTTAAATCTTTTTCCTGGATTGCGTACTGCCTGATGATGGAAGGAATTGACAGCTAAGTCCCCTATATTATATAAGGTGTAAAGGAGAGAATTCTTTTCGATGTTTATGGTATGTGTTGGCGTGTTACGGTCAGCATCCTGACTGTGTTTTATGGGAGCAAGAAAGTTTTCTGCCGCTTCGTTTGCGGAATTTACCCGTTTTTGATGTGCCTCCTCAATATCCTGGTCAACTTCTCCGTCAAGAGCCATTGCCAATGTCTGTATACCACGGCAAATCCCCAGCATAGGTATCTGGCGGTTGTATGCGAGACGCACGGTAAGCAGTTCCGCCTCGTCACGTGTGCTGTTAATACTATGAAGTCGGGTTGAGGGTTCCTCACCTGCCCACAGAGGATTTATGTCGCCTCCTCCTGTGAGGATCAATCCGTCAATTGTTTCGAGGGAGTTTATTATTACGTTGCTATCTGCAATGGGTGGAATGATTATAGGAGTGCCGCCAGCCTTGACTACAGAATCATAGTACTTTTCACACAACCGTGTGTCTCCATCAACGAAATTGCCTGTAAGTCCTATCACCGGTTGGCTTTTCGCTTGTGGGAATTTTGTGTAAATACTGTCGAGACGACTTTGTAGGTCAAAAGGTTTCAATGGCAGTTACTTTACTCCGTCTTGTGGTACAGGGATATCCCTTTTGATGCTTTGCTCCAAAGAGATTAGTGTTTCAGTGGCGACAACCCCGGGAATGCCCTGCATCTGGTTGTTGAGCAAGTCCATCAGTTGTTCGTTGTCTTGTGCATACAGTTTTACGAGCATGGTGTAAGGACCTGTGGTGAAATGACATTCTACAATTTCAGGAATGTGCTCCAAGCGTTCAACCACCGACTTGTACATGTTGCCTCTTTCAAGAGTGATGCCGACGTAAGTGCAAGTAGTGTAGCCGAGACTTTTGGGGTTTATATAAAAACCACTGCCAGTTATAACATTCCCATCAACGAGATGCTGAACACGTTGGTGGATAGCGGCGCGTGAGACACCGCATACCGCAGCCACTTCCTTGAAT
>JAJQAR010000302.1 GCA_021203705.1 Prevotella sp.
GCATCCATGAAGAGTTGTCTTCAGAAAAAATCCAATTTGAAAAATCAAATGAAATTGATGGTAAATTATCTATTATTTGGAAAAAGTAATCTTTGATAAAAGATAATAAGTTTGTTATGTTATATGTTGGATATAATTATTGAAAGATTTTAGAATTAATGACCATTATAATTATTGCGTGTAGTCAACTATAGCTTATACCAAATATTTTGATACACCTCCATAACCTGCTCGGCAATCTTATTCCTGATTATTTCGAATTGATATATTCTGTCAAGGAGTCAATGAGAGATTGGGAAGCAGATTCACCGATGTGTTTCAAGGGCTTAATATCCTTGTTGAGGAGCAGATCCTTTAATTGCTTTTTATCGTATGCCACATGGATATATCCCAACTCATTCAAGCGCATGGCAGTTGCAATTTGGTGGTCGTTGCGATGCTCCCCCAACGAAGCCAAACGAGGCATGACGATAATCGGTTTATTTTGTGTCAAAGCGGAAATAATTGTACCCATTCCAGCATGAGATACGATTAAGCGTGCTTGTTTAAAATACTCATTGAATATGTCAGGAGAGAGAAAGCCCACTGTTTTTAGATGCTGTGCCTCATAAATACCGTTGTGAGTTTGGGCTATTATCTCCTCATCCAAATTTACTGCTATCTCATCCAATATACGGATAAAACGGTCAAAAGGAGCTTGTGTCCCTATAGTCGCAAAAATCATATTCTATTAGTTTAGCCTAAAACATTACCTATGGAGAGAATTTTATCATTTTCTAATTCTTTCCATTGCGTGTATATTCGTGAAGCGAAATGAGATGCGATTCTGCCGCATAGAGAAAGATGATTTACATTTGCAATGCTGTCAATCCATACAGTTCTCTTGCCACAACATTTCGCCGCAATCAAAACAACCAATCCAGGGGCAGCACCTGTTGTAATTACCACATCAGGCTTTTCTTTCATCACCAATTTCAATGCTTTGAAAAATGCAGGGAATAATTTATATGCATCCCAACGGCTGAAATCCTGAAGTTTGTAAAAACGATGCCCTTCAACCATTGTTGCACATTTCTCGTGAGTGGACATATAAACCACCTCACAATTCTCCTCAAGACCTTTTGCTATACGCAATAATTGCACCCAGTGACCACCGATAGATGCCACCGCCAATATCTTGTTGTTTTTCATAAAAACTGATTACTTCATTAAGTAGATAGAGAGGTATTATTACATTATCAGCATTTATTCATAAATAAATTTCAAATGTCCAATTACATAATAAGGTAGATATGTTTTCACAATTTCCTTACTGACTTTTCCATAACTTGAAATAGTGTCAGGATTATTTATGAAAAAAAGAATTGCATTTATTATTTCTTCCTCATTACCAGGTGTAACAAGAATGCCATTCTGTTCAGAAACCACTTCCGGTATTCCACCTACAGGTGTAGAGATAACAGGCATACCATAACTCATGGCTTCGAGGATAGAGATAGGCAAACCCTCGTTGTGAGAAGGCAGAATGAACACGTCAGCCCAGTTGAGCAGTTCTATTTTCTTATCACCGCTTACCCAACCTTCAAATTTTACCAAATCATCCAAATGGTTATCAGAGATCATTTTCCTCAATTCATCCTCATGCCTGTTACCGCCGATACGCAATACCATTTTGCCATTCAGTTCATCAACATGGTTAGTTATACCACGTAAAATATCGAAAACGCCTTTTCTCTCACCAATCTCACCCATAAAAAGAAATCTTAAAGGGCGATTGGATTGTGTACAGTCATTATCATTTGATATTTTAGGATAATCAGTGATGTTGTGCAGAACCACAATATTCTTTTCTGGTATACCTATGCCAACAAACCATTCTTTCCATGATTGAGAAAGTACAATAAGTCTATCGGGGAGAAGTAAATTTTTTCTTATCAGTTCTTTCTTAGTAGTTTCACTATAGAAATCCTTAAAACGCGAAGCATGCACATGTAAAATAACTTTCTTTCCGAAAAATTTTCCCAACTTCACAAACTGGGATTTTCTCCAAAAAGACATATCAGAAGCCGTATGAATATGTAAGATTTTAATCTTTCTGTCAAATATCAGGCGGAAAAACACATTCAAATATGCTGTTACAGCATACCAAATTCTACCAAATACATTAGTCAATCTCCATGAAGCCACATAATGCAATTTCTCAAAATGCCCTTCATAATATTGGATTACAGCAGCCATGCCCCCAGGCGCATGGTGCTTGTAATAGACACTAATCATGAGAACGGAATCGGCCAATGGTCGTTTAATAGTTATGTCTTTCATTTTAAATTTACGTACAAGAGGTGTAATTATTTTTTGTTGCTGGCGTGCCAAATCAATCCAGTGTATTTTTAACAACTTTAAAGCACTATAAAAAATGGCTATTTTATTTTAAATAATTCTATATCATCGTCAGATAATCTTCCTTCGAGGTATCCGAAATCCGATGTATTATAATAAAATTCATTTGTATTAACG
>JAJQAR010000065.1 GCA_021203705.1 Prevotella sp.
TTACATCACCTTTTAATTTTTTTGCAAATATACACGATTATTAGAAAAGTACCCCCCCCAATTTGTTAATTAATCATAAAGGTGATTTTTTCTTAATTAAATGAACAATTTTGTTAAGCAAAATACTTAACCAATTTCACTTTTTAATAAATTTGAGACAAAATTTAGCAAATTAAATCCTACAAGATCTTATTCCTCTCTTGGCATTGCATCCCAACATTTGCGAAGTTCTTTGAGAATGGTATCATAATCTTTTGTGGTAAATGTTGTATTTCCTGATGAAAGGATGGTATATGTAATTCCTTTGAATGTCCGTCCAACCCCTGTATCGTGAAAGCCGTTACGCAAATAAAATTCATATCTACGCTTGCGCTGCTCTATATTTTCTGATTGCTGACGTGGGGACTCGATGTCGATTATAAGCGATTGCTGGGCATAGCGTTCTGATATTAAACGCAAAATTTGACTTCCATATCCTTTTCCACGCAACTCCTCACGAATAGCAAAGTACCAAAACCAACTGGCTGCTGCTTTTCTTTTGTAAACAATAGTCAATCCGATAAATGTGCCGTTATCATACCATGCAGTAAAGTCCAATGGCATAATTTTCAACAACCTTTTCAGGTCATTATATGGGATTTTCTCCTCGTCAGGAAATGCGGACTCATATAGTTGACGAACTTCCTGATTGTCGATATTTCTAATAGTAATTCTTCTTTCTTCCATAATTTGACCTGCCTACCACCCTATTAGTTTCTTTATTTGATACACATCGGCATCAGGAAACAATTTTTGGATATGTTCTATAATACGCCAGTATGACTCCACTACCAACCGCCCGTCAACTGCCTCACGAAAGTCAAACTCATACATCGCTTCTGGTGTACAATAGCGTGCCTCTCCCCAACCGTATGGCACACCTTTCTTGGATATTTTATACTCAAAGTCTGCGACACACATATACGTTCCCATCTGCAAACTCGAAATTAGAGAATCGAATGTCGGTCCGTTTTTCATGTCAACAATCGTTGTTTCCAGCTCATCGAGGTTAATCTTTTTACGTTTACGACTAAGTGAGTATCCACTCGCAATTTTCAATTCTTTGGATAACATCGACTCTTTTTCTTTCAATACTTCCAAAATATGCTTGGCTTCCTTGATATGTTTTTTCAATGAAAAACGATACCTGCGCCAGCTCATAAAGTCGGGCAACCAATCAAGACTGACATAACCAACTTTACCATTAAAAAACTTTCCGTATGCACATTGCCAATGACTGATAATCGGTCCTTTCCACTCCCATGCGTTTCCTTGTTCGTTATCACCAAACAGCAAATCTTCGGGCACAAGTTCCTCAACGGAAAAGCCCTCAACACCATTCTTGAAGAATGGAAGAAAGCCCCATTCCAGAATGCGCTGTTCCAACTGCTCCAGTGTTAATATGGTCGGTTCTCTAAACATATTATGCTTTATCAAATGTGTTCAACATTTTTTCTATCAATGGCACATACCACGTCTTAACTTCTTCCGCCGTAGGTGTATGACCGCCAGGAAAATGAAATACTTTACTATAATGCTCCATGAATATCGGTTCACAATGTGTCAACGTGTCTTGTTCGCCAAACAGTCCCCAAACCTTGTCCCTGTATTGCTCAGCACATTTGTCAAACTGGATATGCTCCAATTCATCAAATTCATTGATTAACTGTTGGTCAATCTCAAAATCCTGCTTCCCATCTCGCCTAATTGATTTATATTGATGATGTCCTATGCGTTCTTTCAAGAACCTCGTCATATTGAAATGGGGATTTCCCAACAATGCCGGTACACCAACTTTCGGTACAAGCATTTGGGCAAGAAACGAACCGCAACTGTTGCCTACCAATAAATTTGGTTTCACCTCATTACACAGATTTTGTATAAATTGTAATGCTTCTTTCGGGTGCATGGGCAAGTCGGGTGTCAACACTTCCACCTTTCCATCAAGTGCCTCTTTCATTGCCATCGCGGGAATACAACTCCCTGACGCAAAAAAACCATGCAAAAAGATTACCTTTTTCATCATTCAAATCGCCCTCATAACATTATATCACTCCATCCGTCCGTACTTGAGTTCTTCCCCGTTTTTATCATACTCTTTGCGCTTGCCTGTAGGAGGTGCAACAAGAGTAATGCGCACCACTGCCGTGCTGTCGATACTACGCTTTATGGCATCGTCAAAAGCATTTATATGTTTGGGAAGAAAACGCTCACAGATAGCACGCAATGCCCGTATCTTCTCTGCCTTGTCTGTAACAACCTCTGCCATGCCAAATGCAATTGCTGAATGATATTGCAATGTGAAAGAGTCGTCTTTCGGTCCTACTGTTGGTTTGCATCTCGTTACAGCCGTCAGACATACTTTGGGATGCTGGTTTATTGCATCTAATTTATCACCTTCCATGGCACAATGGAAATACCATGTATTATCATCAGTACACGCTAATGATAAAAGAACACCGTATGCCGG
>JAJQAR010000320.1 GCA_021203705.1 Prevotella sp.
TTTATGGGATTGACAGGATTGAGGAGATCAACATAAAACACGAGCATTTCAAAATGGCTGACGATTTTGACGCTCAGGAATATTTCTCAACGTATTTCGGGGTGGTTCATTTTGAAGATGTGAAGGTTGAGCGGATAGTTTTGCGTGCCGATAAATACCATCTTCATTATTTGCGTACATTGCCTTTGCATGAGTCACAAAAGGAGATATATACTTGTGATGAATATGCCGATTTTGAGTTGCACCTGCGCCCTACCTACGATTTTTGCAAGGAGCTTCTCAGAGCCGGTAGCCAAATAGAAGTTCTTGAACCACAATCGCTAAGGCAAGAAATGCACAAAATGGTCAGCGAACTATGGGAAATGTATAAAGACTTGTAAAATAAAAAAATTAAAATATGAAAGATTTTGCGGCAATAGATTTTGAGACAGCCAATAAGCATCTCTCAAGTGTGTGCAGTGTTGGCGTGGTTATAGTAAGGGGAGGGGAGATTGTGGAAAAATTTTACAGCCTTATAAAGCCCCGACCGTTTTTCTTCTTTTATTGTAATGTCTGTGTACATGGATTGACAGCAGATGATGTGAAAGATGCCCCTTCATTCCCTGACGTATGGGCGAAGATTGCGCCGATGATAAAGGGTCTGCCATTAGTGGCGCATAACAGTCCTTTTGATGAGAATTGTTTGAAAGCGGCATTTAAAGAATACGGCATGATATATCCTGACTATCTGTTTTATTGTACTTGTAGGGCATCACGCAACAAGTTGAAGGACATTCTGCCCAATCACCAGTTGCAGACAGTGGCTGAATATTGTGGGTATGACCTTACAAAACATCACCATGCCCTTGCCGATGCAGAGGCATGTGCAGCCATTGCGCTGAAATTGCTTTGAATGACATTATCAACGTTTGAATGAAGATATTTATTTTTATTGATTTCGATGGAGTGATGGACTCAGACAACAATTCATAACGTATAAGACTTTTAAAATTCCTCCGCTTTTCAAAAAAAATCTTTCGAAAAAATACAATTTTTATAGGGTGTGCCACGAAACGGCATACCCTTGTTCTTATTTTTGCACCGATAAATCGTTATAGCTATGGAAAAGAATACATTGATCAGGTATTTCCGTCAGGCTGCCTCGATTTTGAAAGACAGCAAATTAAGGGATTTGAAAGGATTGGAGCCAAATTTGGATGAAATCAGGAAGGCAATGTCTCTCAGGACAAATGATGAGGCAACAGTTCTCGTGGGTATTATTGACAGGCAATGTTCCAACGAAAGTTCCGACATGAGCGATTTGGCAGAATATTTTGACTGCACGTCGTTGGACATTATGGAATATGTGCCAAGTGCGAAATGGTTGCAGGAAAAAGGCTATATTAAGGCAGAGAATATTACAGAATTCAACTTCACGAAAATGAAGTTCAAACTATCGTCAAATGTTTTCAATAGTGTCATTGAGGGTACTGAATTTGTGCTTGGAGACTATGATAAGACAAAATTCGACCAGTTTGACTTTTTTAAGACGATACACAATATCAAAGAGGAAAGGTTCAATAACAGGATAGACACACCGACATTGATAAGTCAGACACTTGCGTTTGAGGAAATGCACAAGGACTTGAGATATGTAATCAATTTAAAGGCGTTGGTTCATGAAGTTGAGGCAAGAATTATTTTCTGCGAAATGTGTTATGACTTTCAGGATAACAAAGATGGTGATATAGGCGGGTATTCAGGCATAAATGAAACGCTTAGTGATATATATGACCGCAGGATGGAGTTCACGAGGGTAAAGCGTGAGTTTATACAAGGCGTTCATGCGTTGCAGAGAGCCGGTCTTGCGGAGTTGCGCAGAAAGGAAATTGTCATTACGGACAAGGGCCTGGAGTTGATGTATGAGGAGAATGCGTCTGTATATATCAAAAACAGGAGCGGATTGGACAGGTTTACATTCGTTCAGGAGGTACACCAGATAGTCAAGGATCTTCCCGGATCGCCATGCCGGTCGGACATAATCGGTTTGCGTAAAGATGTGATAAAGATTGAGGAGAAAAACGATCAGTTGGATTTCATTGAAGAACTTAGTTCAAACGTGGATGATGTTTACGACCGCACAATATTCTACCTGATATGTTATGAGCTTATTAATTCAGAAGAATACTGGCTTCGTCAGCTTTCAGACATATCGGAGAAAAAGGATGAGATGCTTTTGAGAAGACAATTCAAGAGCTGTACTCACGAGTTGCAGAGGACAGGATTAGTTGAATTGTCAACGAAGGGCGGTTTATTTGACAACACCTCTCTTGTACTTACAGACAAGGGTAAAAAGCTGTATCTCGAAGAAGACGTTGACCTATTTGAGACTGTGGTTACAGATAAGAACATTATAACCTGCGACAAGATTACGGAGAAGAAACTGTTTTTCGGGGATGAGTTAGAACGGCAGCTAAACACGTTGAAATTCAGTCTGACGCAGGGCAACTATGAGGCGTTGCGTGAGCG
>JAJQAR010000350.1 GCA_021203705.1 Prevotella sp.
TTGGGCAGGAACTCGTTAGAAATCTGTGTAGCCGCAGTAAGATAACCGCCGGTGTTGTCTCGCAAGTCGATTATCAGGTTCTTGAAACCTTCCTGCGACAGTCGTGCCAAAGCAATCAACAGTTCAGGATAGGTGTTCTCGCCGAAATTCTTTATCTTGATATAGCCCGTCTCGTTGTCAATCATATAAACAGCACTGATGCTCTTCTGCGGAATGTCGCCACGGGTTATGGTGTATTCCTTGACACCTTTCTGACCATAGCGCATCACACCGATTTTCACTTTCGTGTCTTTCGGACCTTTCAGCTTGCGCATAGCCTCCTCACTTGTAACCTGCTTGCCGACAAATGTCTGTCCATCTACACTGACAATCTTGTCACCGGCTAAGATACCTGCCTGTTCAGCAGGACCGTTCTTAATTACACCCTGCACATGGATAGTATCATCACGGATAACAAACTCGATACCCACGCCGGAGAACGAGCCTTTAAGGTCATCCGTTACTTGTTGTGCATCCTTCGCACTGATGTATACGGAGTGAGGGTCGAGGTCGGAAAGAATTGTAGGTATCGCCTGTTCTACAAGAGAGTCGATGTTCACCGCATCTACATATTGGTCATCGATTATGTGGAGCAGGTTGTTAAGGCGGTTGCTGCCCGAATTTATTATGTTGAGGCGGTTGCCAGAAAAATGGTTCGCATAAAAAGTACCGATTATTATTCCAATGACTACGCAAAGAGCCATCAGCAACGGCATCATGCGGTTTGACTTATTCGGCTTCATACTCATCCAAATTTATATAAATTACTTCTATCTTTGCCCTTTTAAGTAGGTTTATCCCATCCTCAAGACGGTATTTCTCACCATATACCACACGACGGATACCAGCCTGGATAATCAGTTTTGCACACTCAATGCATGGTGAGGCGGTAACGTAGAGAGTGGAGCCGTCACTGTTGTTGGAACTCCTCGCCAGCTTCGTTATGGCGTTTGCCTCTGCATGGAGCACGTATGGCTTCGTAATGTTGTTCTTATCCTCGCAAACATTCTCAAAACCACTTGGTGTACCATTATATCCGTCACTGATTATCATCTTGTCCTTTACTACCAACGCACCCACCTTGCGGCGCTCGCAATAGCTGTTCTCTGCCCATATACGTGCCATACGCAGATAACGGATGTCGAGTAAACGTTGTTTTTCGTCCTTTCGTGTTTCCATCAGATATTGTTTTTGTCTCCTTTTGGAGATGTGCTCTCTCTCCTTATGCCGTTTCTCTTAAGCAGTGCGTCTATGGTCGGTTCACTCCCCTTGAAACGCTTGTAGAGGGTCATAGGGTGCTCCGTGCCGCCCTTTGACAATATATTCTCACGGAAACTCTGTGCCGTCTTGCGGTCAAAGACACCATGTTTCTTGAACACGCTGAACGCATCGGCATCGAGCACTTCCGCCCACTTGTAACTGTAATAGCCTGCGGCATATCCGCCTGCCATGATATGACTGAACTGCACCGTCATACAGGTGTCAGGCAGTTGTTTTCCTATTATCGCCTTCTTCCATGCCTCTTTCTCGAAAGTCAGGATATCATCAGCAAATTCATCTTTCTTGGTGTAATAAGCCATATCGAGTAGTCCGTAACTTACCTGTCGCATGCAGGAGTATGCCACCATGTAGTTGCGACTCTTAACAATGCGCCGTATCAGTTCATCGGGTAACGGCTCACCTGTCTTGTAGTGGAATGCGAAGGTGCGCAGGAATTTCTTTTCTATGGAGAAATTCTCCATAAATTGGGATGGCAGTTCCACAAAGTCCCACCATACATTAGTTCCCGAGAGACTCTCGAAACGGGTGTTTGCAAACATACCGTGCAGGGCATGACCGAACTCATGGAGAAATGTCTCCACCTCCGACAGTTTCAGTAATGCTGGTTTCTCGTCGGTGGGTTTTGATAGGTTCATAACAACACTGACATGAGGGCGTATATTCTTTCCTTTTTTATCAATCCACTGTCCTTGGTATTCCGTCATCCATGCCCCGCCTTGCTTGCCCTTTCGTGGGTGGAAGTCGGCGTAGAACACGGCGAGGAACGTGCCGTCCTCATCAAACACCTCGTATGCCTTCACATCGGGGTGATAAACAGGAATGTCCTTGTTTTCCTTGAATGTTATGCCGTATAGCGTATTAGCTAATCCGAACACGCCATTTATCACTTTTGACAGCTCGAAATAAGGGCGGAGCATCTCTGAATCGAGGTTGTACTTTTTCAGTTGCAGCTTGTGGGAATAGAAACTGAAATCCCATGGCATCATCTTGAAGTCGTTGCCATTCATCTTCCTCGCCATCTTGTTGATTTCCTCCAACTCATTGAGGGCTGTCGGCTTATATGCTTCTATGAGTTTGTTGAGCAAGCCGTAAACATTGTGTGAGTTTCCTGCCATACGTTTTTTCAATACATAGTCAGCGTATGTCCTGAAGCCAAGCAGTTGCGCTATCTCACGGCGGAGATTCACTATGCGCTTGCAGATCTCAATGTTGTTCTCTGTATTGTCGTGGATACAGACAGTGTTGCGTGCCATGTACATTTTGCGGCGCAATTCCCTGTCTTCCGCATACGACATGAAAGGACCATAGCTCGGTGAGTCCAAAGTGAATACCCAACCCTCTAAATTCCTTTCCTTTGCGGTAACGGCAGCTGCCTCACGGGCTGTGTCAGGCAGTCCTGCCAACTGTTTCTCATCGGTTATATGTAGAGTGAATGCCTTCTCTTCCTTGAGCAGGTTCTGCGAGAACTGCAACGACAGCATACTTGCTTCTTCAGTGAGTTTGCGCAGTTTCTCCTTGCCAGCCTCGTCGAGCAATGCTCCGGAGCGTACAAAACCGTCATAGCTGTTGTCAAGAAGTACTTTCTCCTCTGGCGTCAACTTCCTGTGGTGCAGATGAACAGCCTTTATACGCTCAAAAAGTTTTTTGTTGAGACGGACATCATTGGCATGTTGCGTGAGGATGGGCTGTAATTTCTGGGCAAGGGCGTCCATCTCGTCATTCGTCTCTGCACTAAGCAGGTTGAAGAACACCGTTGACACTCGTGACAACAGGTCGTAATATCCCTCCGTGTCATCATCAGTGTTGAGCAACGTATTGTCGAATGTCGCTCTGGCTGGGTTGTTTATCGTCTTGTCAATCAGCTCGTTGTCACGACGGATACCTTCCATGAAAGCCTCCTCGAAGTCCTCAAGTCTGATGCGGTCAAAAGGAGCAGTGTCATGGGGCGTGTTGTACGGCTCGAAGAAAGGATTTTTTCTCGCTTCCGTGATATTATTTTCATTCATCTAACGTAATCTTCAAAATTCTTGCAAAGGTAATTATTTTATTCTTTGCGTATCTTCACCAAAGAATAATTTAACTAATATTTAAGCAGGATAGAATTATGTTCACAGATATGCAGGATTTATCAGCTTTTCCAATGCTGGCACGTGTATCTCACTGCGTCGCAGTTCTATGATTCCCTCCTCGTGCATGGCATTCAGTTCATGCGAGACGTTAAGGCGACTTTCACCTATCTCATGCCCAAGACGTTCCATCTTGATGCTTACAGTCTTGTCCCCGGCAGGGCGCAGGCATCTCTCTTCTATGAAACGGATGATTTTCTGACGTATTGACCTCGGACGGGTGCGCCATGGGATGTTGGTAAGACGTTGTGAACGGGTACTTATTATATTCAACAAGTTGAGGCGGAATATCTGATAACTGTCTGCAAGTGTCAGCATTTCCATTTTACCAAGACAGATGAAGTTGCATTCTGTCATTGTCTTGAAAGTGCGGGTGTAGCGTTGCACTAATCCGAAAATGCGCTCTGGTTGCAAAATGTCAGGGGCGGAAAGCTTCTCAACGACACAATATCCATTGTCATCGGCATTCTTTGTAGAACTGATTACGCCTTCCATAAGGAAGAAGAACCTGTCGCACATCTCTCCCTCATTCACTATTGTCTTGCCCCTCTGGAAAGTGAGATAGCGAAATTTGGTGTTCATTAACACTTGTTCGAGGTCGTTCCTGCTCATTCCCTGAAAAAGAGGAAGTTCCAAAAGTCGCTCATGTAAATTGTTCTTGTCCATGCTTATTAGAGACTATTCTGCAATCTTGTCTTTCATTGATGGTGAATACCATACGGCATTGCCACCATCTTTATCTGTATAAATGAAATATGCCATCAATTCGGGATGCTTATCAAGAATTTCTCTCGCCTTATCCAGACCGACTACCATGAAAGCAGTGGCGTATGCGTCGGCGATGGCGCATTTGTCTGCTATTACCGTTGCCGACAGGATATTGTGTTGCACAGGGTAGCCCGTTTTCGGGTTTATGGTATGGGCGTATTTCTTGCCATCCTTATAATAGAAATTACGGTAATTGCCGCTTGTCGCCATGGCGATATCGGTTACGTTAAGCACAGTCTGCAATTCTTTGTTGGTTTGCAGGGAGTCGTCGGTAGGTTTTGTAACACCAATTCTCCAAGGTAGTCTTTTAGAGTTGATACCTTGTGTTACTATTTCTCCTCCTATCTCAACCATGAAGTTCTCTACGCCATTGTCTCTCAGTACTCGCGCCACCTGGTCGGTACCGTAACCTTTCGCTATCGCACTGCAATCGAGCATTATTCTCCTGTCTTTCTTTACAACAGCCTTATTGTCGTTAAGGGCTATTTTCTGATAGCCAATGATATGCATCAAACTGTCGATAACCGCTCTTGTGGGTTGTCTGTCGTTCTTAAAACCGAACCCCCACACGTTTACCAACGGTGCAACGGTTATGTCGAAGGCTCCGTCAGTCTCGTTTGAGATGTCTTGGGCAAGGTTGAAAATGTCAATAAACATGCTGTCTACTGTAACATCAATGTTGTTGTTGACTTTTGTGATAACAGAATTTTTGTTGAAAGGTGACAAAGAGTTGTCTACATCCTGCAATACATCCTCTATCTCTTTCTGTAGGTCGCGGTCGCATTGATAGGTAACATGATAAATAGTTCCGAACACCAGCCCCTCATTAGTGCGGTAGGGTGTGGTATGCTGCCGGCGTACCACTACTATCACTCCTACTATCAGTACGACTAAGACTATCGACTGTAAGATGATTTTTTTCTTATTTTTATTTGTATTCATAATTTCGGTAGCTATGGTCAGATATCGAATATCACGTTGAACGTGCCGCCTATGTTGTTGCCCCCGTTCTTCCCGAAGCCGGGAACATACCAGGTGTTGCCTAAATCTCCGTTGTTGTGAGACATGCGATTTCTGTAACGGAGACTCCAACCAAGGTGAAGGGGACCGCAAATCTTAGCATCAACGCCAAACACAATTTCCGCCCAACTGTAAGAACATTTTATTCCTGAATAGTCGTACGACACTTCCTCACCCCACACTGGGTCAGTAACGGTTGGATTGGAGACATCATACTTGAATGAGGTGAATGCGTATCTCAAACCTATATACAGGCGGTAGATATCGTGCTTGTTCTTCAACACATTGAAATCAACACCGATCTTGAAATATGGGGCGGCTGTCTTGTATTTTGTCTGACTGACATCACTGGTATGGTCGGTCTCTCCCATGCCAAGTTCAAAGATAGGAAAGTACTTGTCTTTGAGGTTTATGCGGAGTGCTGCCTCATACTGTCCGTAACTGCCCATTACTTTCTGTGCCAATCCGAAAAGGTCAACAGATACGGCGAAGCCCCTGAACAGGGCAACGGTGTCTGTTTTTTCGACACCTTTTTTCCCCTGTGCCTGCATATTCGTGGGCAGCAGCAGCAAGATACTAATTGCGATGCTTGAAATATATGCTGAAATGCTTGAGCGATGTGTCATAATTAACCTCTGGATGGATTATCACAATAGAGTCGATATTGTTGTTAGTGCACGTTACTGATGTGATAGTATGGAAATAGGATGGTGAGCAGTCAACAGATTCAAAATGTGGATGGTCTTCCTTTGTTATTGTTACTATATCTGTTCTCGTTATCCCTGATTTGTCTGTCATGTAGAAATAGAAAACGTCTTGAGGACTTGTGTAACTTATAGGCAATGAAAACTCTGTGGCATTTGTCTGGCGGTTCAACAACACAGAATCCATACCGTTAACCTTTGTGGTGGTTACCGTGAGTGTATCATATAGTGTATCGGCTTGACCATCAGATTTCAACAACTGATATTGGGTGTATACAAGACTGTCCAAAGGACAGTCAACACCTGAACATGCAGTTACGACAAGTAATGAGACAAACAGGTAAAGAGGCACCAGCATCGTCCTCCTTGCCTTCGATTTCTCTTTTCTAAAAAACCTTTTTTTCATCACTGTCATATTTCGCATACATTCGGCTTAAGCCGCATCCACTCTTCACTCTTCATTCTTCACTCACTTCGCGCAGCGAAGCATTTCTTCTATCTGGTAGTCATTCCTGTTTGCGGAGCTGCGACTGATAAGGTCGCCTATAAATCCAGTAAGGAAAAACTGCGTGCCAATAATCATCATCGTCAGCGCAATGTAGAAATAAGGGGATTCGGTAACGAGCCTCTGGTGTATGCCGTGACATAGTGCCCACATCTTGTCAACGCCAATTATAATGGCTGCGATAAAACCGATGATGAACATTATAGTACCGAGAAATCCGAACACGTGCATCGGTTTCAGCCCGAAAGTACTGAGAAACCATAACGTGATAAGGTCAAGATAACCGTTGATAAAACGGTTGAGACCGAATTTCGACTTGCCGTATTTGCGGGCCTGGTGGTGCACCACCTTCTCTCCGATTTTTGTAAAACCGGCGTTCTTGGCGAGATATGGTATGTAACGGTGCATCTCCCCATATACCTCGATATTCTTTACCACATCCTTACGGTATGCTTTCAAACCGCAGTTGAAGTCATGCAGGTTTTTTATACCGCTTATCTTGCGTGCCGTGGCATTGAAGAGTTTTGTCGGTATCGTTTTTGAAAGTGGGTCATAGCGTTTCTGCTTATAACCCGACACGAGATCATAGCCTTCATCCTTAATCATACTGTACAACGCTGGTATCTCGTCAGGCGAGTCCTGAAGGTCGGCATCCATAGTTATCACCACGTCACCCTGTGCCTCGCGAAAACCGCAATAGAGTGCCGGACTCTTGCCGTAGTTGCGCCTGAACTTTATTCCTTTGATGTTTCCTTCTTTGGCACCCAACTGCTGTATCACGTCCCAAGAGCGGTCGGTTGAGCCGTCGTTAACGAAAATCACTTCATAAGTGAAGTTGTTGGCAATCATTACTCGCTTTATCCACGCATATAGTTCTGCAAGCGACTCCTCTTCGTTGTATAACGGTATGATGACAGATATGTCCATTATTTCCCTAATTTTAATAATTTCTCTTTCTCCTCGACATTATCATTGAAGCCATAGGCAGACTGATTATCACACCGAGGATTATGTTCAAGGTAAAAACTGCAAGGCAAAGTCAATCGGTTTAAGAGCATTCAGAGTGTCCATCGCCAAACTCATGTCGCTCTTCTGTATTCCATAAAGGTCCATGACGGTCTTGAAC
>JAJQAR010000027.1 GCA_021203705.1 Prevotella sp.
TCATAATACTATGTTTGATTTGGTTTAAGTTTTGTAAAAATAACAATTTTTTATTTACAAGCCTTTGCTCAGAAGTTAAAAAAAACAGAAAAAATAAGAAATAATGCTTTGCAATAGAAGAGCGCAGTTAAAAGTTAATAGTTAAAAGTTAAAAATGTATTTTCGCTTGAGGGTGGTTATATTTGGTAACGGCGTTTTTTCTTGGCTTTTTGCGGAGTATATGGGCTGTTGGGAGATGCTGGGGTGGATTCGGAAGGCTGGGCTGAAGGGTTGCTCTCTGACGACTGGGAAGATTGATTATTCCCGGAAGGGCGTGGTGATGAGGTTGGTGGAGCGGAGGTGACGCTGTTGCCGTCGTAGCGTGTGCCGCGGTACTGGGCGTAAAGCTGACGGATGCGGTCAACATAGTTGACTGTCTCGTAGCCGCGCATATAGCCCCATTTTACGATAGGGTCGTTGTAGAAGCGAGGTTGTTCAAGAGCGAGGACATAATATGCCACATCTTTCCATTTGTAAGGGTTCTTGCCGTTTTTCTGTGCCAGAGCCATAGCATCCTGAATATGGAAATAGCCACCGTTGTAGGCAGCGAGGACGAACAGTTGTCGTTCATTGAAGTTAGGCACGTCACTGAATTTTTGAGTAAGGTCTTGGATATATCTTGCTGCCGCCTTGATATTAGGTTCAGGCTCATGGATAGCCGACATGGAGAGGCCCAGTTCTGCTGCTGTGGCAGGCATTATCTGCATTAATCCCCGTGCCCCTGCCCACGAGCGAGCTTGCGGGTCGAAGCACGATTCCTGGTAACACTGCGCCGCCATTAGTCGCCAGTCCCACCTTACGGTAGGGGCATATTTCTTGAAGAGATTGTCGTAATTAGAGATTATGCCACGCTGCCGGTTCTGGAAGGGCGCATAGACATGGCGTTTGACGCTTGCCGATGAGAACAGATAGCTTTCCTCTTTCTTCACTTCGGCAAACAGTTCCGGTTTGAACCACGAGTTAAGGCTGTCAGCCAGTTCTGAGCTACTGTCAGCCACCGCCCACTGCACGTTGAGAGAATCAACTTTTGCGCCACAGAAGATAAGGCTATCCTTATTATTCTTGTTTTTAGGCAGAAGGAAGGCGATAAGGTCAGCGTCCCCTTTGTTAAGGCGAGAGATCATCTCGGCAGTGTCCTTGCAGAGTTCCACCCGTAGCGACACGCCCATTTTGTGAGCGAATTTCTCGCACAGCAGATATTGCGTACCCATTCCCCTGCCATGATAATCATAATAAGATTCAGGACCGGAGAGCGTAAGGATAATCAGTTCACCGTTGTTCACAATATCACTTACCGTAAATTCGTCGCTTATAGAATCGTTGAGCACCTCACCCCAGGGCGTAACCACCTTGTCTGTTGTTTTTTCCTTACAAGAAAACAGGAAAAAGATAACAGAGACAAGCGAAATGAATATTATACCCGGTATGTAGCGCATTATGATATAGTAAATCCGAAAAGGGAATGAAGCCTAATCGGGGTACAAAATTACTACAATTCTTGCAGATATGCTTTAAAAAGCGTACTTTTGCAGTACATTTTTAATAAAATTAAAATTATGTTGCGAATAGCCGTACAATCGAAGGGTCGTCTATATGACGATACGATGAGCTTGTTGAACGAGGCAGACATCAAGGTCAGTCCCAGCAAGCGCACACTTTTGGTGCAGTCAACCAATTTTCCATTAGAAGTGTTATACCTAAGGGATGATGACATACCACAGAGCGTGGCATCAGGCGTTGCCGATATAGGCATTGTGGGACTGAACGAATTTGAGGAGAGGCAAGAAGACGCAGAGATAATAGAGCGGCTTGGATTCAGCAAATGCCGTTTGTCGTTGGCGATACCGAAGACAGTCGAATATAAAGGGAAAGAATGGTTCAATGGGAAGAAGATAGCCACGTCGTATCCAGGCATATTGAGGAGATACCTTGATGTGAACAACATAAAAGCCGAGATACACGTGATAACGGGGAGCGTAGAGATCAGTCCAGGAATAGGGCTTGCCGATGCGATATTCGACATAGTAAGCAGCGGTTCGACACTGATAAGCAACAATCTTGTGGAAGTGGAGATTGTGATGCAAAGCGAGGCAGTGCTGATAGCCAATAAAAGTCTCGACGATGATAAGCGCGGTATTTTGAATGAGATGATGTTCAGGTTTGAGGCAGTGAGGAATGCGCAAGACAAGAAATACGTGAGGATGAATGCGCCGAAGGCACGATTAAATGAGATCCTCGCCGTGTTGCCCGGTTTGAAAAGTCCTACGGTGATACCTCTTGCCGATGAAGATTGGTGCTCCGTTCATACTGTGCTTGATGAGAAACGCTTCTGGGAGATCATCGGAAAGTTGAAAGAGTTGGGCGCACAGGGAATACTTGTCAACTCAATTGAGAAAATGATACTGTAAACAGAGCGAGGAATTTTCGCATCGAAATACGAATTAAAAAATGAACATATACAAAAACCCGCAACGGGAGGAGTGGAAAGAGATTGTGAAAAGGCCGCACCTTGATACCGAAAAGTTGTTTGCGACAGTGAAGGGTATCCTCGAAGACGTAAAGACAGGTGGAGATGCAGCGATAAGGAGATATGAGGAGCAGTTTGACCATGTGCAGCTTGGCGACCTTGCCGTAACGGAGGAAGAAATAGGCAGCGCACGGGAGCAGCTCCCAGCAGGACTTTATGAGGCGTTGGAGCAAGCCCATCATAATATATATGTATTTCACGAATCGCAACGCCATGAGAGCAAGAAGGTTGAGACGCAGCCTGGTGTTACCTGTTGGCAGAAGAGCATACCGATAGAGAAGGTAGGACTGTATATACCAGGCGGCACTGCCCCATTGTTCAGTACTGTACTTATGCTTGCGACACCGGCGAAGATAGCAGGGTGCAGAGAGATAGTGCTATGCACCCCACCGGGGCGTGACGGGAATGTAAACCCCGCGATATTGGCGGCAGCGCAGATAGCAGGAGTGAGCAAGATATTCAAGACAGGCGGAGTGCAGGCGATAGGCGGCATGGCATACGGCACGGAGAGCATACCGAAGGTATATAAGATTTTCGGGCCGGGCAACCAATACGTTATGGCAGCCAAGCAAGTGGTGTCGCTTGACGAGGTGGCGATAGACATGCCCGCAGGACCTTCGGAGGTATGTGTGATAGCTGATGAGAGCAGTGAGGTAGAGTTTGTGGCAGCCGATCTGTTGTCGCAGGCAGAGCACGGAATAGACTCGCAGGTGATAATGATAACCACTTCGGAGAGCATGATTGACAAGGTGAGTGCCGAGATTGACAAGCAACTGCAAGAGCTGCCACGCAAGGAAATTGCGGGGAAAGCTCTTGAGAACAGTAAGATGGTGCTTGTGAATGACAAGGAGGAGGCGATGGAATTGTGCAATATGTATGCGCCGGAACATCTTATTTTGTCAAGCGATGACTATGAGACGTTGGCAGAAAAGGTAGTGAATGCAGGGAGTGTGTTCCTTGGGAAATACGCCTGTGAGAGTGCCGGTGACTATGCAAGTGGAACGAACCACACGTTGCCTACACACGGTCATGCCGTGGCATACAACGGTGTGAATTTAGACAGTTTTTTCCGCAAGACAACATTTCAATATATCACCGAAGAAGGGATCAGGAATATCGGAAAGACGGTTGAGATTATGGCGGAAAACGAGGTGCTCGTAGCGCACAAGAATGCTATGGGGGTGCGCCGCGAGCACAATTGAGAATTGACAATTGACAATTTGCCTACGGGGAAATGCTTCGCAAAAGAAAAATTCATTTTGCTTGTGTCTATGGATGAATTAATTAAATTCAAAGATTTGGATGAAAGAACTATCACAATTGACAAGACCGAATATATGGCGTTTGGAGCCATATAGTAGTGCGCGTAACGAGTATAGTGGGCACCAGGCGACTGTGTTTTTGGATGCCAACGAAAATCCGTATAACGAGCCGTATAACCGTTATCCAGACCCGTTGCAGTTGGAACTGAAATCCCGTATATCGAAGGTGAAGGGTGTGAGGTCAGAGAACATATTCCTTGGGAACGGGTCAGATGAGGCGATAGACTTGGTATATCGTTGTTTCACGTGTCCTGGTAAGGATAATGTGGTAGCGATGGAGCCCACATACGGGATGTACAAGGTATGTGCCGATATCAATGATGTGGAATACCGCCATGTGTTGCTTGATGAGAAATTTCAGATAACGGCAGAGAGGCTGTTGGGCGCATGCGATGACAATACGAAAGTGATATGGATATGTTCACCCAATAATCCGACAGGCAATAGTATAAATAGGGAAGAAGTAATAAAGACGATAATGAGCTTTGAAGGACTTGTGATAGTTGACGAGGCATATATTGACTTCTCCCGACTTAGTTCATTGCGCAAAGAACTTGACAGATACCCAAATCTGATAGTGCTCAACACATTCAGTAAGGCATGGGGATGCGCCGCTATTAGGTTAGGCATGGCATTCGCACAGAAGGACATCATAGATATATTCAACAAGGTGAAATACCCATACAATATCAATCTGCTAACGCAAAACAAGGCGATGGAAGCATTGAAAGCACCGTTGGAGGTTGACAAGTGGGTAAGACTGCTGTTGCAGGAGCGCGGAAATATGATGGAAGCGTTCAGTATGTTGCCATTCTGTGAGAAGGTGTATCCTTCGGATGCCAATTTCTTTCTTATAAAAGTGAAAGACGCACAAGGCATTTACGACTATCTTGTGAGTAAGGGGATAATCGTGAGGAACAGGACGAAAGTAAAGTTGTGCGGCAACTGCCTGAGAATAACCGTGGGGAGGAAAAGCGAGAATACGGAAGTGCTGGCGGCACTGCGCCGCTTGGGGCGGAGTTAAAAGTGAAGAGTTAAGAGAGGATGCGGCTGAAGCCGAATATTTGGAAATTAAAAATGAAAAATTAAAAAGGAAGAATTTTATTCGTATTTCATGGACTTGGCGGGGTGGATGTGAGAGATGAGGTAGCTGGGGGCGATAAGGACGAAGACGCTGATGATGAAAGTGGCGATGTTAAGGAGGATAATTACGGGGATGTTTATTTCCACCGGTACGACCTTGACATAATAAGTAGAAGGATCAAGAGTTACTAATCCCGTATATTTTTGGATCAGCATGAGGGCGATACCGATGATATCGCCTAAGAGCATGCCCCTGCCGATGATGAACACAGCGAACCAGAGGAAAGTTTTTCTTACCATTTTGTTGCCGGCTCCGAGAGCCTTGAGGATGCCGATCATGTTTGTCCGTTCAAGGATGATGATAAGCAGTCCGGAGATCATTGTGAAACCGGCGACGCAGAGCATGAGTATGAGGATAATCCACACGTTGAGGTCGAGTAAGTCGAGCCAGGCGAAAATCTGGGGGTTAGACTGTTGAATAGTTTCCGAAGAAAACGTCTCACCATTCCTATCGAGAGAGCGGTTAACTTTTTGTATCAGGATGTCCTCAATATCATTAAGTTTATTGAAGTCCTTCACAGTAAGTTCCGCGCCGCTTAATTGGTCGGGCTCCCAGCCATTGAGACGTATTGCAGAATATAAATCGGTGAAGCACAGAGCCTTATCAAATTGTGTGAGATTAGTCTCATAAATACCAGCGATAGTAAACCTGCGAGTGCGGACATCATCGTTGTCAATGAAATAAGCGAATACCTTATCGCCAGTGTTGAGTTTCAGGAGGTTAGCCATTATTTTGGAGATAAGGATTTTGTTTTGGCTGACCGAGTCGCTGAACGCAGGTATGCAGCCGCTAACCAAATTATTGTGAATGAACGTGGTATCATATTCGGGACCGACACCCTTGAACATTACGCCGAGGAAATCACTGTCAGTTTTGAGAATCCCCTGTTTCATGGCGAAGCGTTGCACGTGGTCCACGCCATTGATGTTGCGGAGAGTGTCGAGAACCAAGTCAGGCATGCAGATAGACGACTGTATATCGTTGTGTAGGTAGTGGAAGTTAGCCACTGTGATATGGCTGCCGAAGCCGATTACCTTGTCGCGTATGCTATGTTTGAAACCGAGAATAATGCAAACCGAGATGAGCATTACCGCCAGTCCGATAGCCACGCCAGCCGTAGCTATACGTATAGCAGGGCGACTAACCCGTTGTTTGTCGCCGTTGTCAGAGTAGATACGTTTAGCTATGAAAAGCGGTAAGTTCATGAATAAAATGGATTATCCCTCGACTCTGCCGGGGTAAGCCTCGAGAGCCATGCGTAGAACATGCAAGGCACGTATTAAGTCCTCTTTTTTCAAAACGTAAGCGATACGTACCTCATTGATGCCCGTGCCAGGGGTGGTGTAGAAGCCTGAAGCGGGCGACATCATGACGGTCTCTCCCTCGTAGTTGAACTCCTCAAGACACCAGCGGCAGAAGTCATCGCTGTTATCAACCGGCAATTTTGCTACGGTATAGAAAGCCCCCATAGGGATAGGAGAGTACACGCCAGGTATGCGGTTTAGGCCATCTATAAGACACTTACGGCGTTCCACATACTCATCGTAAACGGTGCGGAGATATTCCTGATCAGCATCAAGAGATGCTTCGGCAGCAATCTGGCCGATAAGAGGAGGAGAGAGGCGCGCCTGGCAGAATTTCATCACCGCCTTGCGGACCTCTTTGTTTTTCGTTATGAGAGCGCCGATACGTATGCCGCACTCGCTGTACCGCTTGCTAACCGAGTCGATAAGTACCACATTCTGCTCAATACCCTCAAGGTGGCACGCACTGATATAGGGAGAGCCGGTGTAGATAAACTCACGGTACACCTCATCGGAGAACAGATAAAGGTCATATTTTTTCACGAGGTCACGAATCTGGTGCATTTCCCGTCTGGTATAAAGATAGCCGGTAGGGTTATTAGGATTGCAGATGAGTATTGCCCTTGTGCGCTCGTTGATAAGTTCTTCGAATTTCTCCACTTTTGGCAATGAGAAGCCCTCATCGATAGTGGTTGTGATTGTGCGTATAGTAGCGCCGGCAGAGATAGCGAACGCCATATAGTTGGCGTAAGCCGGTTCAGGTACTATTATCTCGTCGCCGGGGTTGAGGCAGGACATGAAAGCGAAGAGCACCGCCTCGCTACCGCCGCAAGTGATGATAATATCGTCAGGCTCTACGTTGATATTGAATTTCGCGTAATAGCTTACGAGTTTCTCACGATAGCTTAGGTTACCCTGTGAAGGCGAATACTCAAGGATATCCCTGTCGATATTACGGATAGCGTCGAGTGCCACTTGTGGTGTGGGCAAGTCAGGCTGTCCGATATTGAGATGATAGACTTTTATCCCGCGTCTTTTAGCAGCCGCAGCGAGTGGAGCGAGTTTCCTGATAGGAGACTCAGGCATTTCGAGACCGCGAACAGAAATTTGAGGCATAATGCTAAACTTTACGTTTCAACCTGCAAAGGTAATGAAAAATCGGAGATGTTTCAAGTTAAAAGGTAAAAGGTAAAAGTTAAAAGTTACTTTTGGTGATTTTCCTCATGTTAGTC
>JAJQAR010000100.1 GCA_021203705.1 Prevotella sp.
GCCGAGGATTATGTCTAAGGTAAAAAATTGCAAAGCAAAGTCAATAGGTTTAAGCGCATTCAGAGTGTCCATAGCCAAACTCATGTCGCTCTTCTGTATTCCATAAAGGTCCATGACGGTCTTGAACTCTGGGCGTGATATTGTTTCCGTGTATTGCGTCATTAGGTAACCGTTGTCGATGAACTGCAAATATACGTATTGCCCCACTGCCATTATCAATGAAGCATACAGGTAAATCAATATGCTGTAACAGAAGGCACGACGGAACGAAATCACCCCATCGAGAATGTTGTCACGGAAACGGCGCAGACGCATGGCTGCCCACACTATTGAGGCTGCACCGATCAACAAACTCACTAAGCCCCATAGCGCATTGATGAAATTGCCCAAGAAACAGGCGAAACTGACTATCCACATGCAGCCCACTAACGCCCCATCGATTTGGGCGAATGCTTTCACCTGTTCAAATTCTGCACGTGTAGCCATCGTCATTTGTTGTTTGAATTGCAAAAGTACGTATTTTCTTTAACATAATGGGTTGTTATCCCCTTTTTTTGATTTTTTATGCAATAACTTCTATCTGATTTGTTAAAATCCAACTGTTTCGCCTTTATTTTTAATAGATAATTGTGGGATGGTTTTATATTTAATCAAAACACCCGACTTCAAGTATTTGAAATCGGGTGATAAGTTCTGTAAAATGCTGATTTTCAATATAATTGCGGAGAGAGAGGGATTCGAACCCCCGGTACCTCTCGGTACGACGGTTTTCAAGACCGTTGTAATCGACCACTCTACCATCTCTCCTAATGGCGGTGCAAAGGTAAGACGTTTTTCTGATAATACCAAATTTTGCGCCGTTTTTATTTTTAACCTCTAACTTTATTTTGTGTTGTCTGCAACTTAAACTACCTTTGCAGCATGATTTATCCTAATACCTTTGAAAGCAAGATAGGTTTCAACGAAATTCGCTCCATGCTGCGTGAACGCTGCCTCAGTTCTTTGGGAAAGGAAAGGGTTGACAACATCGGGTTTTCGGCAAATACCGACATGATAAACCAGTGGTTGCAGCAGGTGAGGGAGTTCCGCCGCCTTCAGGAGGAGGATGACAGTTTTCCTGTGCAGAATTATATTGATGTTCGGGAGGCTGTATCTCGTCTTCGTCCAGAGGGAACTCGTCTCGATGAAGCCGAACTGTTTGACCTTCGTCGCTCATTAGCGACAATACAGGAGATTGTAAAGCACTTGAACCGTACGGAAGAAGGGGAAGACAGCGATGGGGATAGGAAATACCCTTATCCAGCACTACATGCTCTGACTGTCGACGTGATTGTCTTTCCACAGTTGGTGCAGCAGATAGACAGAATTTTGGATAAATACGGTAGGATAAAAGACAATGCCTCACCTGACTTACAGAAGATACGCACAGAACTGCTTCGCACCGAGGGCGGCATATCAAAGATATTGAACGGCATACTCCGTGCCGCACAGAGTGAGGGTCTTGTGGAAAAGGACGTAACCCCGACAATTCGCGACGGGCGTTTGGTAATCCCCGTAACGCAGGGCTTGAAAAGGAAGATTAAGGGAATTGTACACGATGAGTCGGCTTCCGGCAAGACGGTGTTCATCGAACCTACTGAGGTGGTGGAGGCGAACAACCGTATCAGGGAACTTGAATCTGATGAGCGCAGGGAGATAATACGCATTTTGGCGGAGTTTTCAAAGTTGGTAAGACCGCATATCACACCGATTTTGGAATCTTATTCTTTCCTTGCCACAATCGACTTGATACGTGCCAAAGCGGAATTTGCCCGCTATATTAAGGGCTTTGAACCGCAAGTAGGCAAGCAACCGCATATTGACTGGGTACAGGCAATACACCCATTGTTGCAGATTTCCTTGTCGAAACAGGGGAAAAAGACTGTGCCGCTCGACATATTGCTTACTAAGGATAAGCGTATCTTGATAATCTCTGGTCCGAACGCAGGGGGTAAGTCGGTATGTCTTAAAACGGTTGGCTTGCTTCAATATATGCTGCAATGTGGCATTTCCATCCCTGTTCGTGAAAATTCCAAGACGGGTATCTTCCAGAACATTCTCATTGATATCGGTGATGAGCAGAGCATAGAGAATGATTTGAGTACGTATTCAAGTCATCTTACCAACATGAAGAACATGATTAAGTTCTCCAACGACCGCACTCTGTTGCTGATAGACGAGTTTGGCAGTGGCACTGAACCGCAGATAGGCGGTGCGATAGCTGAGTCGGTGTTGAAACAGTTCTGCAACAAAATGGCATACGCTGTGATTACTACCCACTACCAGAACCTCAAGCATTTTGCGGAGAATCATGATGGTGTGGTGAACGGTGCGATGCTTTATGACCGGCAGCAGATGAATGCTTTGTTTCAGTTGTCTATCGGAAATCCGGGCAGTTCGTTTGCCATAGAGATAGCTCGCAAGACAGGACTACCGGAGGAGGTGATCCGTGATGCGAGTGAGATTGTCGGTAACGAGTATATCCAGAGTGATAAGTACCTGCAGGACATCGTGCGTGACAAGCGGTATTGGGAGAGTAAACGGCAGACTATCCACCAGCGTGAGAAGGTAATGGAGCAGACCATCGCTAAATACGAGAACGAGGTGCGTGAGTTGGAACAAAACCGCAAGGATGTGCTGCGTAAGGCGAAGGAACAGGCTGAGGAGCTTCTCCGTGAGAGCAACAAGAAGATTGAGAAAGCGATAAAGGAGATCCGTGAGAGTCAGGCTGAAAAGGCGGAGGCCAAGCGCATTCGTGATGAGTTGAATGCTTTCAAGGAGGAAATAAAAGATGTTGACACCACCGCTAACGACGAGATGATTGCCCGTAAGATTAAGCAGATACAGGAGCGTAAGGAGCGCAAGGAAAAGCGCAAGAAGGAGCGTGTCGCAAAGGACAAGGAGGCGGCTGCCGCATTGAAAGCCGCAAAGAAAAAGGTTGACGAGAATAGGGCAATAGAGAAAGACGATACCGTCCGCATCAAGGGGCTGACATCCGTTGGAAAGGTTGAGAATATCGACGGCAAGATTGCTACTGTGATTTTCGGTGATATGCGCACCAAAATGCGTGTTGACCGTTTGGAGCATGCGGAAATGCCCAAGAAAGAAGAGCCGAAACCGTATGTCTCTGTCGGCAGACAGACTCGTGATACTATCGACCAGCATAAGCTCAATTTCAAACAGGATATTGACGTGCGTGGCATGCGTGGCGATGAGGCGATAAATGCCGTTACTTATTTCATCGATGATGCTATTCTTGTCGGCATGACTCGTGTGCGTATTCTGCACGGAACAGGCTCTGGCATCCTCCGCCAACTTATCCGTCAGTACCTCTCCACAGTTCCCAATGTTGTAAGTTATCACGACGAGCATGTGCAGTTTGGCGGTGCGGGAATCACCGTTGTTGATATAGAATAACTATCTTCCTCTTATTAATAATAGTTAATCCTTTGCGTGAACGCAGAAAATTTTGTTACTTTGCACCAAATTAGGTGTATTATAACCTCAAGAAATGGGTAAAAGTCGGAATAAACCCCGCGTCCGCCACGGATTGCAGGGTGTTACCTTGTGCATAAGCACTGCAATGGTGCTGATCTTATTGGGTATGGTGGTGTTCTCCGTGCTGACAGCACGGAACTTATCAGCGTATGTAAAGGAAAACTTTACCGTAACCGTGATGTTGGGAGAGAACATAACTAACTCCGAGTCGCAACGCTTGTGCAACGACCTGAAGAAACGTCCTTACGTAAGTCATATCACTTATATCAGCAAGGAACAGGCTCTGAAGGAACAGACAGAGGCTATGGGAACAGACCCCAGTGAGTTTTTGGGTGTCAACCCCTTTGTCGCCTCCATAGAGCTGCGGTTGAAAGCCGACTATGCCAACACCGATTCCCTTAAAGTTATAGAAAAGAAACTGCGGCGTAACACCAACGTTACCGACATCACATATCCCAGTGACCTTATGGACAGCGTGAACCGCAATCTGCAGAAGATAAACCTCGTGCTTCTCATCCTTGCGGTGCTTCTCGCCTGCGTGTCATTCTCCCTTATCAACAACACCGTGAAATTGGGCATGTACGCCCGTCGTTTCACCATACATACAATGAAACTTGTAGGTGCGTCATGGGGATTTATCCGCCGACCATTCCTGTACAATGCCTTGGGCATCGGACTTCTTGCTGCCATCATTGCTGATGGCGTTTTGGCATTCGGCATTTATGCCTTGTACACTTACGAACCTGCCGTCCTCAACGTGATAACATGGGACGTTATGGCGATTACGGGCGGTGCCGTGTTCCTTCTCGGAATATTGATCACCTTGTTCTGCGCCATCTTCTCCGTCAACAAGTTCCTTAGGATGAAGGCGGGCGACTTGTATAAAATCTAATTAAAACATAAAATGGATAAGAAAAACTTAGCATTAGGGCGGACAAACTTCATTCTCATCGCTGTGGGGATGTTGATAGTAATCATCGGTTTCTTACTTATGAGCGGCGGCTGCTCCACAGAGACTATGTATGATGCAGAAATATTCAATGCCCGCCGCATAAAGGTAGCCCCTATCATCAGTTTTA
Source organism: Prevotella sp. (assembly GCA_021203705.1). GTDB lineage: Bacteria > Bacteroidota > Bacteroidia > Bacteroidales > Bacteroidaceae > Prevotella. The sequence continues at coordinate 4,617 of JAJQAR010000100.1, forward strand.
TCGGCTTCATCTCTATTGTCTATGCCGTTGTACGCAAGCCGGCTGACGACAAGAAAGTGGAAAAGAAATAATACCGACGACTTATGGATTTACTGCAAACCGTAATCATCGCCATTGTGGAAGGACTGACGGAATTCCTGCCGGTGTCCTCCACAGGTCACATGATAATAGCGCAGAGCTTACTCGGTGTGGAAAGCACCGACTTTGTGAAGGCTTTCACCGTAATAATCCAGTTTGGTGCTATCGTGTCGGTAATATGCCTGTATTGGAGGAAATTCTTCTGTCCTACATCCGAACAGCAGGGTGTGTCTTACTGGAAGGCGATGTTCAACTTCTATGCCCGTCTCGTTGTCGGTGTACTGCCAGCGGTGGTGCTGGGGCTCGCTTTCAATGATTTCATCGAGTCTAATCTCGGTAATGTGCTCCTCGTGGCGGTGATGCTCATCCTCGGCGGTGTGTTCATGCTGTTCTGCGACCGCATATTCAACAAGGGCAGTGAGGATACAAAACTTACATATAAGCGTGCGCTCATCATCGGTCTTGTGCAGTGTATCTCCATGATACCAGGTGTCTCACGCTCTATGGCGACAATAGTAGGTGGTATGTCGCAGAAACTGACTCGCAAGGCGGCGGCGGAATTTTCTTTCTTCCTCGCCGTACCCACCATGTTCGGTGCTACTTGTCTTGAAACATATAAGCTGTTAAGTCATGGCGGTGGTTCGCTGCTCACTGCTGGTAACAACCTGCAGACATTGATAATAGGTTCTGTCGTGGCGTTCATCGTTGCGATAGCCGCTATAAAGTTCTTTATCAGTTATGTTACGAAGTACGGCTTTGCTGCATTTGGCTGGTACAGGATTATCGTGGGATTGGTGATAGTGATTTGCGCCCTGTGTGGCGTTGACCTGAAGATGGTGGACTGATAGCTATGAATTTTCACGAGGGTGTGATAATAGGCATCGACAAGCCATACGGGATGTCAAGTTTCAATGCTCTTGCCCGAGTGAGATATATACTCTCCCGAAAATTAGGGGTTAAGAAGATAAAGGTGGGGCATGCCGGCACTCTCGACCCGTTGGCGACTGGCGTGCTGATATTGTGCACTGGAAAAGCTACAAAACGTATCGACGAACTGCAACGATATACTAAGGAATACACGGCGACGCTCCAATTAGGAGCTACCACTCCAAGTTACGATATGGAGCATTCCGTTGACCAGACTTATCCGACAGGTCATATAACGCTCCCTTTGATAGAGGAGACATTAAAGACTTTCATCGGGGAGATACAGCAGGTGCCGCCGGCATATTCTGCCTGCAAGATCAACGGCAAGCGTGCCTATAAGCTGATGAGGAAAGGCAACGAGGTGGAACTGAAACCTAAGACGCTTGTCATAGAGGAGATAGAGATACTCTCATTCGACGCTGTGCAGATGCTGTTGAGTATCCGTGTGGTCTGCGGAAAAGGTACATATATCCGTGCGCTGGCTCGTGACATCGGTACCGCTCTCAATAGTGGCGCTTACCTTACGGCTCTCAGGCGTACACGAGTGGGCAACGTAAAAGTGGCTGACTGCATCAGTTTGGATGGCTTTGGGGAATGGCTTGACAGACAAACGATAGAAGACAACATAATAAGAGGAAATTAAAATATGAAACTTTCACAATTTAAGTTTAAGCTTCCAGAAGAGTTGGTTGCTCTCCATCCTTCCTATCATCGGGATGAGTGTCGGCTTATGGTGATTCATAAGACCTCTGGCAGGATACAGATGTACAAGGAAGATGAAAAGGGTGAACCTTTGAAAGATAAGGACGGGAAACCTGAATACCTCGATTTCCGCAACATTCTCGATTACTTTGACGAAGGCGATACTTTCATATTCAACAACACGAAGGTGTTCCCCGCTCGTCTGTATGGTACAAAAGAGAAGACGGACGCAAAGATAGAGGTGTTCCTCTTGCGTGAGCTTAACCAGGAAATGCGTCTCTGGGATGTGCTTGTTGAGCCGGCACGCAAAATAAGGATTGGCAACAAACTGTTCTTTGACAGCAATGGTACTATGGTGGCTGAGGTAATTGACAACACCACGAGCCGTGGCAGAACGTTGCGTTTCCTTTACGACTGTCCTCACGATGAGTTCAAAAAAGATCTCTATGCTCTCGGCGAGGCACCGCTGCCTCGCTATATCGTTGACCGCAGAAAAGCTACAAAGCAGGATCTGAACGACTTCCAATGCATCTTCGCAAAGCACGAGGGTGCCGTTACTGCCCCTTCCGCAGGACTGCATTTCAGTCGTGAGCTTCTCAAAAGAATGGAGATCAAGGGTATCGAGTTCGCTTTCATCACTCTACATTGTGCTCTTGGCAATTTCCATGAGATAGAGGTGGAGGACCTTACAAAACACAAAATGGACTCTGAACAGATGTTCGTTAATGCGGAGGCTTGCAGAGCCGTCAACTCGGCGAAACAGTCGGGGCATCATATCTGTGCTGTGGGTACGAGTGTTATCAAGGCGACAGAGACGGCAGTGGGAACAGACAAGATGCTCAAGGAATATGAGGGCTGGACTAACAAGTTTATCTTCCCTCCTTACGAGTTCGGTCTTGCTGATTCTATGATAGCGAATTTCTATCATCCTATGTCTCCGCTTGTAATGTCGGCTGCCGCTTTCGGTGGCTACGACCTTATCATGGAGGCTTACGACACCGCAATCAACAACGGATATAAGTTCGGCTGTTACGGCGATGCAATGCTTATTCTAAACGACTGATATGTCAGGAAGTAGATATACACTTCCTGACTTTCTTATCTTAACACATTATTATGCTTTATCTTTCTCTCGGCTCAAATCTCGGCAATCGTGAGCTGACTATTGAACGTGCCATACAACTTATCAACACTTCAATAGGTAGGGTGGTAA
>JAJQAR010000137.1 GCA_021203705.1 Prevotella sp.
TGATAGTTGCCTCTATGGTGATTTTGCACTATATTAATAACAAAAACAATTAATTAAAATGAGAATGAAAAAAGCAATTATTTTAGCGGGGTTTCTATTGGTCTGTGCCTTATCCTGTACTGACGACAACAACGATTATGATTGGTCAGAAGAAAAGGTTATTGAAATTTCTTCGGAAATCGTGCCTGTAAATATTTTTGGTGAACCAAGTGAAGTTGATGGCATGTTGATTAGAATTGACGGGGAAAATCAATGGAAAGCATATCCTATAACTATTATTGACGGTTTCGAGTTTGAACCTGGATATTTATACTCTTTAAAAGTGAAGATTACTCATTTAGCGAATCCCCCTCTTGATGATTATAATGTACGCTTTAAACTGATATCTCTTATATCTAAAACGAAAGTGGAGTGAAAGTTTTGCGCCTTAGCGCAAAACTTTCTTCCCATTGATAATGTATATTCCCTTCTTCGGTATGCTGTTCAGCTTCATTCCTTGCAGGTTATATATCGCATGATTTGATACTTCTCTCTGCTCGTCTGACAGAACTTCCTTAATACCAGTCGGCTCATCGAATATAGACACACCGAGAATATACGATTCAGCCAGCGGATCTGCCTCTGTTCCTTCGAGAGCAACAAATCCCGTTCCTCCTTCTATCGTCTCACCATCTGCCAAGTAGAAACCAAGTCCACGGTCACCGTCACGGAACTCATAGTAGCCCTCTGTTTCAGAGTGCTCGCCAAGAGTAGTGTCGCAGTAGTCGCCCGTGATTGTTGAGCCTTCCAAAGAGTTACCTGCAACGGCAGTAGGCACGAATGTTACCTGTGCTGTTGTGGAGTTATAGACGATACCAGTGTTCGCTGCAAGAACAGTTCCTGCCGCAAGTTTTTCAGTACCGATAGTATCAACACCATTCACATAATCAGTTACCTTCCATGCAGTAACACCTTCCGGTATTATCACTGGATATGTTGTATAGAAACAGTCCCAATATTTTCCTGCTTCCTCATCAGTATAATCAGCAGACTCTACTTCCATGCACTCGCGCGTGATTTTCTTTGAGTTGCGCAGATTATAACTGAGGTGAGGCGGCTGGTTGTAGCAGCAGTTCTGGTTGATAACCTGAGCACGGTAGTTGGCATCATCCATAAGGTGAGGCACGGTGTAGTCGGTCTCATAATTGGTGGCATTGATTACGAGATAATATGTGTCGCCATCCTGCTCCCACGTTACGATTTCCTCGCGCCAGTCTCCAAGAAGGTCTCCGTCAACACAAGGATTGTATTTCGTACTGTTGTTAAGCTCACCCGTTGTGTAGTTGGTACCGTTCACCTGTATCCTGTCAAACGAGTTGGTTGTCGGGTTGTACTGCTCAAGCACGTTCTTGTCCCAATAGTCATCTGAGAGCAAGCCGTCCCAGTAAACACGGATATTGTATGATCCGCCACCGCCATGCTCTACAGAAGAAGCAACAACATCGCCGTTCCAGTCGAACATGTCCTTTGTGCCGGCGCACTGGAAATATGCTCCCTCACATTCTGGATTGTAGTGGGCTGCCAGACCACGACCGGTATCACTGTCTTCCGTCATGCGCCACAATATCGTTCCCGTCTTTGCGTCAATAAGACTTACACCGTAAGGACTGTCCTCATGAGGCATGAACACCTCAAGACCGTCGTTGTCAGGATCGAAATCTCCAAGGTGGAGTGCGTCGCCATGTCCAAGACCTGTCCTGTACATCAACGACCCATCACTCTTTAATGTTGCCGCTCCGTAAACAATGTCCTGCTTGCCGTCGCCGTCACAGTCGCCTACTGCCATCCAGTGTGCGCCCTCTCCATACAGGCCAGAGCCTTTGGTCTTGTTCTCACTCAACCAGCGCAGTGACAAATTCTCTCCGTCCCAGTCGTATGCGCCCACGAATGCTCCTGCATAGTAACCGCGTGCGAAAATCGGTGATGGATTTGCATCCTCTCCGTCGAGCCATGCTATTCCGGCAAGGTATCTCTCTGAACGGTTCTGGTTGCTGTCGCCCCAGTAGGATTCTCCGGCGGCATAGTTGGTATGGTAATTCATGGTTGCAAGTTCAGCTCCTGTTGTTCCGTCGAATACGGTGATGTATTCCGGTCCCTCTACCTGCTTGCCCTTGCTGTTCTTCCAGTCTGCCAACGGATCATCACCGTCCATAATCACATAGTTGCCCTGACCATCGATAGTGCCGGGACCAGTCTTTATCATGAACTCTCCGAAACCGTCACCATCAAAGTCCCAGGCTATAAACGGGGTGGTATGGGCTGATGCGAAGAAATTCGGACCGAGGTCTATTCTCCACAAATGTGTGCCATCGAGCTTGTAGCAGTCGAAGAACTCATCTGATGTGGATCCCGAACTGGCTGCATCTTTCTCGTTTGACGGGCTCCATTTCAGGATAATCTCATATTCTCCGTCTCCGTCCATATCACAGAAGGAGGCATCGTTAGGGGTATATGATGCTCCAAGTCCTGTCGGGTCGGTTGGCGCACCGTCCATCAGTTCGATATAGTGTGTCTGACTGTCCCACGTCTGTGCGCTCACATCTGTCTCTATAACATTGCCATCGGCATCAAGAACCTCAAGCCGGTAGTAGTTGTCGGCAGTGCCATCTACATCCAAATAATTCGTCTTGCCGGAAATCGTCTTCCCGTCGTTCAACTCCTCATTCTGTTCGGCGGCATTTGTCCCACGGTACAGCTTGAATTTCAGATTGCGGTCGTCCTTTGCTCTTGCACGCCATGAAACGAGATTGCCAGCATCAGAGTGCAAAGCCATAGTACCACGTTTAAGAGCGACAGGTTCACCCTTTACGATAGGTTTGGTGACATTGAATATCACAGAGAATGTCATTGCCTGGTTATCGCCTTTCATTACATACACATTGGCGACACGTCCCTCGTATGTAACATTTACCGAATAATCAGCGGCAAAATCTTCGTTGAGGGTCGCTGTAAAGTTGGTTGGCTCTTCCGACAGTTTCGTACCGTAGCATACATGACCGCCGTTGGACAGGTCTTTAACGAGGTCTGTCAAATCGATTTGTTCGGCCTCGCCATCTCCCACTGTTCCCATGCACGTCAGGGATGCGATCATGTCTCCAACAGAATAAATCTGTGAGTCCATCTCACCCTCTATGCAGATGTTGCGTAGGCCAAGAGCTTTGTCGGTTGCCACGTTTACCAAGTATAGGATGAACGTAAGACTGTCCTCTGTGTTGATGTCATTGATATAATACTCATGATGACTGTAACCGGTGCTGTTGCCGTCCATAATCTTGTTGCGCAAGGGTGATGCAGAACCTAATTCTGTACCGTCCGTGCCAGCAGCCATTTTCGACTCTGTGTATGCGCCTTCTGCCATCTTAATAGTAATACCGCCGTTGTCAGTACCTACCTTTACGGCATCAAAAGAGAATTTCGTCGGCTTGAACTTATGACCGGCTATCGGTGCTATCCTGAATGTTACTCCATTACCCGTAGCTGCCGACGACTGTTTTGCCGTTGGCACAAGTTCCGTGAAATATGGGTCATAGTCAACAGCCTCATAACCGTTATCAGTGTCCGCACCACTCTTTTTCAATGTAGTGGTGGCTGATAGTTTCGCTCCCATAACGTAATAAACGCTCACAAGGGCATCTACTCCTTCATCTCCACTAATCGTACAATCAGAGAGTTTGTCCATGTCGCTGTATTCCCAGTTTACCTTCACTGTCTGTGCCAATGATATGGCTGTAACAGTAAACAGGGCAACAAATGTTGCCATTGCTCTTGCAATTTGTTTCATAATATCTTGTTTTAGTAGTTAATCTGATTGTTGACGCACATTGAGAACGTGCTTAATCGGAACTTTGCAATTAAGAGTCCTAATTAGCGTGCGAGCATTATGCCATAAACGCATACGCTTTGCAAAATTAAGAAAATCTTTTTTATGATAAACTTTTTAACGAGAATTTTCTTTAATAAAAAAGGCAGCTCTAAAAGTTTGTGTGTTTAGGGCTGCCTTTTATGTTAATTTAAATCCTATGAATTATTTCATGTATTTCTTTCCGTTGATGATATAGATGCCCTTAGAAGGTATGCTGTTGAGTTTCATTCCTTGCAGGTTATATATTGCCTTATCGGAAACGACAGTCTGCTCATCAGAGATAAACTCGCTGATGCCTGTTACTGTTCCGTTATTGATTGTCGCATCAAGAACGTATGAGCTTGCAAGTGGATTTTCGTCAGTGCTCGTGAATATGGCATATCCAGTGTTACCCTCTATCGTCTCATTGTCAGCAAGATAGAAACCTATACCACGCTCGTCAACAGTGAACTTATAATAACCTTCTGTTGTGGTGTGCTCACCCAAATCGGTGTCGCAATAGCCACCGTAAATCTTTGAGCCTTCCAATGCGTCACCTTCGTATGACGTAGGTACGAATGTTACCTGTGCCGTTGTGGAGTTGTAGATGATACCAGTGTTCGGTGCAAGTATCGTTCCTGCCTCCAACTTCTCTGTAATCAATGTGTCAACATTATTCTCGTATGCACGGTCGGTTACTTTCCACGCCGTAATGCCTTCTGGTATTATTACAGGATAAGTCGTGTAGAAGCAGTCCCAATACTTGCCAAGGGATGCATCACTGTCGTCATTCAATTCTACCTCGAAACAGTCACGGGTTATCTTCTTTGAGTTGCGCAAGTCATAACTGAGGTGAGGCGGCTGGTTGTAGCAGCAGTTTTGGTTGATAACCTGTGCACGGTAGTTGGCATCGTCCATAAGGTGAGGCACTGTGTAGTCGGTCTCATAATTCGTGGCATTGACAATCAGGTAGTATGTGCCATCATCTTCCTGTGTCCATGTTACTAATTCCTCGCGCCAGTCTCCAAGAAGGTCGCCTAAAACACATGGGTTATATTTTGAATCGTTGTTGACATTACCAATTACGTAGTTCGTACCGTTCACCTGTATCCTATCTACAGAGTTTGTAGTAGGATTGTACTTTTCCAAAATACTCTTGTCGTAGAAATCCTCCGAAAGCAGACCGTCCCAGAATACACGGCAGTTCTGTAATCCTCCACCACCATGACCTAGGGAATCAATGATTACTTCTCCGTTCCAGTCATACAAAGAGTAAGAAGCACTCGACTGGAAGTATGAGCCTTCACTCTCTGGGTTGAAATGACCAGCAATCGCACGTCCTGTATCACTGCTTGCCGTTGGATGCCACAGCAATGTTCCTGTCTTTGCGTCTGCAAGACTTGTTCCGTATGGACTTTCCTCATGTGCCATATAAATCTCAAGACCGTCGTTGTCCGGATCAAAATCGCCAAGGTGCAGTGCATCACCATGTCCGAGACCTGTCCTGAACAGCAGTGAACCGTCACTCTTCAATACGGCAGAGCCATATACAATGTCCTGCAAACCGTCGCCGTCACAGTCGCCTACTGCAATCCAGTGTGCGCCCTCTGCATATAGGCCTGAGCCACTTGTAGTGTTCTTACTCAACCAGCGCAATGATAAATTCACACCGTCCCAGTCGTATGCGCCCACGAATGCGCCTGCATAATAGCCGCGTGCGAAGATTGGTGAAGGATTAGCATCCTCACCGTCAAGCCATGCTATTGCGGCAAGGTATCTCTCCGAGCGGTTCTGTTTGCTGTCGCCCCAATATGCTTCACCATCCGCATAGTTGGTATGGTAATTCATGGTTGCAAGTTCAGCTCCTGTTGTTCCGTCAAATACGGTGATATATTCCGGACCTTCTGTCTGCTTGCCATTACTGCCTTTCCAGTTTGCCAACGGGTCATCACCGTCCATTATTACGTAGTTGCCCTGACCGTCGATAGTACCAGGACCGGTCTTTATCATGAACTCGCCGAAACCGTCGCCATCAAAGTCCCATGCTATGAACGGAGTAGTGTGGGCTGATGCGAAGAAGTTTGGACCGAGGTCTATCCTCCACAATTGTGTACCATCAAGCTTATAACAGTCAAAGAATTCATCCGACGTATTACCCGTACTGGCTGCGTCCTTTTCATTCGATGGGCTCCATTTCAGGATAATTTCATATTCACCGTCACCATCCATATCACAGTATGAGGCATCGTTAGGCGTATATGTGGCTCCGTTGCTGGTCGGGTCTGTCGGTGCTCCTGCCGTCAGAGGAATGTAAAGGTTCTGGTTATCCCATGTCTTTCCGCTCACGTCGGTCTCAATAACGTTGCCGCTTGCATCGAGAACTTCAAGTTTATAGTAGTTGTCGGCTGTACCGTCTGCATCCAAGTAATTTGTCTTGCCGGAGATAGTCTTGCCGTCGTTCACCTCCTCTGTCTGCTCTGTCTTGCTGCCCCTGTACAGTTTGAATTTCAGGTTGCGGTCATCGGCGGCGAAGGCACGCCATGATACAAGGTTGCCAGAATCCTGATGTATCGCCATCGTCCCACGTTTAAGAGCCACAGGAGTACCTTTTACGATAGGTGTTGAGACATTGAATATGATAGTGAATGATATCACATCAACATCGCCCTGCGAAATAGTTACTGTTGCAAGGTGATTGGCGTATGTTACATTTGCAGAATATTTATCAGCATATTTCTCGTTGAATGTTGCAACGAAATCCGTTGGCTCTGCCGACAGCTTCGTTGAGCAGCATACATGGTCGCCGCTGTCTAAGTCTTTTACAAGGTCTGTAATATCTATTGTTGACTCCGTACCGCCAACATTGCCTGTGAATGTCAATGACGATAACAAGTCGCTAAGACTGACATCCTCTGTGTCAACCAAACCATCTATGCAGATATTCCTGAAACCCATGTATTTGCTGTTTGTTCCATCCACATTATAGATATAGATTAAGAACGTTACCTTGTCTGACGTTTTGATGTCGCTTACATAAAACTCATGACTGCTATAACCCGTGCTGTTGCCATCCTGGATTTTGTTGCGCAGAGGAGAGGCGGTGCCAAGGTCTGTGCCGGAACTGCCGGAAGCCACATTGGTTTCAGTATAGCTGCCTGTTACTACCCTTACGTCAAGGTCTCCACCATCGGTTCCCACTTTCACTGCATCAAACGAGATCTTCGTTGGCTTGAACGTATGCCCCGTTGCGGGAGTAACGCTGAACTCAATGTAATGACCGGTTGTCACCGAAGTAACCTTCACGCCATCTGGTCCCACTTCCGTGAAATACGGATCGTAATTTACAACATCATAACCAGTGTCCGCACCGCTTTTCGTCAATGCAGACTCACCAATCTGAAGCACACTTCCCAAAGCGTAGCCCGGTGTGATATAAGATACATACTCGTCGTCTCCACTTGTCGTGTAAGTAGATGGACTCGTCGGGTCACTGAACTCCCAGTTGACCTTCACTGTTTGTGCCAATGATACGGCAGTAACAGTAATTAAGGCAATAAGCATTGCCATTGTTTTTACAGTTTGTTTCATAATATATTGTTTTAGTAGTTAATCTGATTGTGTTGACGCAAATTCAGTGCTCTCTTAATCTCAAC
>JAJQAR010000034.1 GCA_021203705.1 Prevotella sp.
TTGGGCAGAGAGCGTTAAAACAGCACCTTATTCGTATAGTTCGTTTGTCATGGCATCGGAGAGTGATAAAACCGTGTCGGTTGATTTTAATACAGAGGAAGAACCTGCAACGGTGACGGTTGATGTGGAGCGTATGGCGGCACGTGTCGATTATAAAACGCCTTCAACAATTGAGATTAAAGAAGATGAAGATAATAGTATAGATGGAGATGACGCATTCATGGGTGCGACAATAAAGATTACAGGAGCAGCAATAGTGAACAACCTTACGGCAGGCAGTTATATGCTGAAGCGTGTAAATACAGGAAAGGGAACGAGTGTGACATATCTCGGAGAAGAGACAGACACTTCAGGTGTCGCCACCAATTATGTTATCGATCCTTGGACAGAACAGAAGACGGGAGATGTTTTAAGCTCATTATACGGAATTTACTATCCCGGCACGCCGGCGACAACTGAGCAGAAGAACCCATCGTATTGGGATGCTCTTGTATCAAGTGACAATATAGTTGCAGTTACAGACGATGACGGATCGGTATGGAACCGTATCGGATACACGATGGAGAACACCACATACTCCGACTATACGAGCAAGCAATATGCCTCGGCAGTGATATTCAAGGCTTTGTTCACCCCGACAGAGGGCATGGTGCACGACAGTTTCTATAGTGGTTATGGCTTTAGTTATACAATCGGAACGACATTCTTCAAGTGGAACAATAACCTATATGCCACACCGGAAGACATGATGGCTGCGGCATATCCTGGTACATTCACCTTGGGAAGCAGTGAATATGGAGACAGGTTTGCCGGGAAGATAAGCAGTTGCACAACATGGAGCAATATAACAACCTTTGCCAATACACTGAGCGAGGATGACCCGACGGGTTATAAGAACTATCTTTTGAGTCAGGCGAGTGGAAAGAGTGGTTCATTGACAGATGCTAATAAGTCGGTTCTCACTTGGGATTATTACATGAAGGAAGAAATCGGCTATACGATAATCACCTCAGGAAATACTGTTACAGGTTTCAATATAGGCACCACAAGTCGTGCTGCATTGGCGGCGGCTACGAATGATGCGGTGGGCACATACGAGGATGCGCAGTGTTATTACACATGGTGGATACGGCATAGCAATGATGATAACAACGACACTAATGGCACGATGGAGTTTGCCATAGTGAGGAACAATATATATAAGTTGGAGATAGCCTCGGCATTCTCAATAGGAGGAGACATACCGACAGAGGGAATACACGTGGTAGTTACGGTAAAGACGTGGCTTTTGTACGACACCGATATCATAAACCTGTAATAAAAAAGAGTGGAAAACATGAAGATGATAAACAAAAAAATACAATTTGGGCTGCTGCCGATGATGTTCTCATTGGTATGTTTTTTGTTGTCATCATGTTTTAATGATGTTTATGATGATATATCCACCACTGATAGTACAAATGTTGAGGGCAACACAGCGTCTATCCGTTTCCAGATATCGACAGGTGAAATGGGTGACCTTAACGCAACACGAGATAATGGTAATGGTAACGATCCTGGTCAAAATAATCCTAATGCCGGACAGGTAGATATGAATGAAGGCGGCAACAGTGATGCCCAAGAGCCTGCTGTTGATGGGGAGTATATCAACACGCTGTGTGTGTTCGTACTGAATACAGACAGTGTGATAGAGGCAAAGATAGAACCAGATTTGACAGGTACAGACGCCATCAGTGGAAATCTTCCAAATTACACGTCAGAAGCATTTGAGGTGCCTGCTGGCGACAAGATGTTCTACGCATTTGCGAATTGGGACAACACAGAGAGTGAGGAATGGCTTGCGCTTATTGACAAGGAGGTCGGTGAAAAAATAACTCCTTCTGATGTGGACTTTGAGGTAGAAGCAGAAGAACATGTGGATATAGCGAATGGCAAGTATATCCCGATGAGTGTGATAATGACGGGAGTTACGATATCTCCAAACGACCTGAACTTCACAAGAGAGATTCAGTTGCGTCTTGACCGTTTGGTAGCCAAGATGTATATGACAATTAACGGAGACGATTCGAGGGATCTTACCATAGGTAATCTTCTGTTTTCAGGTACGGCGAAAACGGTGCCTCTGATTTCACTTGCTTCTACCGGTGGTGCAACCACGACATTACCAGATAGTTATTTTGATGACGATCCTCATGTTGTATTTTCAAATCAGAAGATATCGGCAGGAGAAGCAATTGTTGATACATTCTATATCAACGAGAGTTATAGAGGATACATGGCAAGTGGTGGTTCAGGTTTCACAATCACTCTCGATTTGGCAGAGAGAGAATCTAATGATAAAAATCAGTATGACAGGTACGATGGCACTGAATATACTGCTGTAACACCGAGGGTTAATATTCAGAGAAATAGTGTGTATCCTATTGAGCTTACATTAGACACATATACAGCACAATTTTCTGTTACGGCAAAAACCGCACCGATAGGGGCGGCAGAGGTCAGTTATACCACAGATGCGAATTGGAACAATTTAACCGATTGCTATTATATAGAGTTGAGGGATGTTACTACAAGTTTTACCATCACTCCGACAATATATGATTCAGATTCACAAGCAGTGAGTGCAACATGGTCACTTTCAGATTCTGAAACATCAGATAACATAAGTATAAGCGGTCCTACCAATGGTGTGTTTACCGTAACTGATTTGACGGCGACACCGGGATATTCATACGAATTCAGCCTTACAGCCACATGGTCAAGCAGCTCTGGTGAAAACAATGCAGGAACAACTAATACGGTGACACATACACGAACATATAAAATAAGGGTAGTGTTCACTGACGGAGAATTTAGTGTTAGCGGAGGCGCATATCAGATTGCACCGCAGTGGGGGCAAGTGCTTTCAACTGACAGACTGAACATGAATATGACGATGAAGAGGGAAAACGATTTTTAAAGTTAATAGTTAACAATTCGTTGTGGGTTAGCAAGAATAAAAGAAATTTTCTGTGTTATTCTCTTAATTTGGGCTGTTATTTTGTACGATTTTAATAGTACTTGCTTACTGCAAAAATAAGAATTTTCACTTGATTTCAAGTATTTCTTAAAACTTTTATATAATTTTTCTGTTTTCTTATATTTTGACAATTTCTGCCAAAAAATGGCAGATATAAAGTAGTAATATTAGTCTTTTATTACTTTAAGAAGTACGTATGCTATGTTGTATTAAGAGAATACAACATAGCATACTTTTTTGTGGCGATAAATTGATTGAATTGTGTTTTTAAAACATTGTCAGATAGGGAATTACATAGCATAATGAACATCAACGGATTAGAGGTACAAGTTGAGCATAAGTCAATAAAACACATACATCTGTCAGTATATCCGCCAGATGGACACGTGCATGTAAGTGCTCCACAGGAGACATCCGATGATCAGCTCCGTATGTTCATTTTGAGTAAGTGGGTGTGGCTGTTGGAGAAGATAGACGCAGCCACGTCGAACAACATCCAACCTCCACGTGAATATGTGAGCGGTGAGGCACACTATTTCAAGGGCGAGCTCTACCGTTTACGAGTGGAAACGGGCAATTATGGCAAGTCTAACGTAAGCATAGAGGGCGACTATATCATGATAAGGTGCGGAAAGCAGTCGCAGGCAGAAATGGCACTGAAACAATGGTATCGTGAGCAGTTAAGGGAAGTTCTTCCGTCCCTTGTGGAACGCTGGGTGAAACGCATAGGCACGCCAATGCCGAAATATGATGTGCAGGTGATGAAACAATGCTGGGGCAGTTGCAACAAGTCAAAGCAGACGATACTGTTCAATATAGAATTGGCAAAGAAGCCCTTGGAATGTATAGAATACGTTGTGGCGCACGAGGTAACACACTTGTTGGAGCGTACCCATACCGACAGGTTCTATCGTCTATTGGACACATACCTGCCAGGTTGGGAGAGACTGAAAAAGCAATTAGATGAGTTCCCTATAACCATATAATCATTATTAACCATGAACGAATACCACTCACGATATGAACGAGAATACCAAGATGCGGTTGTGCGGCTTTTCACAAAAGAGTTGCATTATGATTATTTGGGCAAGTTGCAATATGGCAAGGATATGAATTGTCTTGACAACGGACAGAAGAACTCCGCGATAATTGAAAGCGAGTTGCGTGAGTTTCTTTTAAAATCAGGAAAGAATTATACACAAAGCCAGATAGATGAAGCCATTAGGTTGCTTAAAAAGGAAGCGGAACTTACAGACAACAGGAGAGGAGCGTTGCTGAGAGTAAACAACGAATTATATGAGCGACTGATATATTATTATCAAATCAAGCCAGATAAAGACAGGTTTGAAGAAAATGTTTACCTTTTTGACTTTGACAACCCATTGGCGAACCGCTTTGCAATAGCAGAAGAAGTGAGTTATACTGATGGACTGACAGGCAGCAACAGTCGTCCCGACTTGGTGATTTATGTCAATGGTATTGCCTTGGCAGTAATCGAGTTGAAGCGCAGCACGGTATCGTTGGATGAGGGCATAAAGCAAAACCTTTCCAATGAGTCGGCATTGATACCATCTTTCTTCACTACTGTGCAGTTTACCGTTGCCGCAAGCGACAAGAACGGGTTCAAGTACGCCACGATACACACGCCAGAGAAATTCTGGTGTCCTTGGAAGACCGACAACCACAAGGTAGGAGAGAAGTTGAGCGACATGAATTCATTCCGCCTGTTCTTCGAAAAACAGACCTTTTTCGACTTATTCCGTTACGGAGTAGTCAACGATGGAGGAACGAAAAAGGTGATGCGCCCACATCAATATTATGCCTTGAAAGCTGCCATGCCACGCTTGAAAGAAAAGGCGAGTGGCGTGATATGGCACAGTCAGGGTTCAGGAAAGAGTCTCACTATGGTGTGGCTTGCCAAATACATACACCGTAATTTCGAAAATCCACGAGTATTGGTAATCACTGACCGTACCGAACTTGACATGCAGATCAGGAACACGTTTCTCAATGCCAAGGAAGCAATCCATCAGGCGAGAACATCAGATGATCTGCTTGATACCCTGCATAGAGGGGATCAATGGCTTGTCTGTTCGTTGATACATAAATTCGGTCGACATATAGATCCTAATACCGGCAAAGAAATAATAGGTGATGACGATGCCCCGATACCTTTGGAGACATACCTTAAAGAATTGATGAACATAGTCAACTCCAAATATCATGGACATTTCGAGGCGAGGGGAGCAAACAAGTTTGTTTTTGTTGACGAGTGCCACCGCACGCAGGGCGGCAGGCTTCATGAGGCGATGCGAGCCATTATGGGTGATGATGTGATGTTCATAGGTTTCACAGGCACGCCACTTTTGCGCGACCAGAAGCAGAAAGGCGGTTATCAGCAATACAAAAAAATAAAAAACGAGACACAGGTCAGGTTCGGACCTTTCATACATAAATATCTGCACAAGGAGGCTATTGAGGACAAGGTAATCCTTGACCTACAATATGAGGCACGCAATGTGGAGCAGCAGATAAGCAACAGGGAAAAGTTGGATGAGAAGATGAACGAGCTCCTCAATGGCGTGAAGCCCGACGACCGGCAGAGAATAACAGACCGTTGGGCAACATTGGAGAAAGTATATTCAAGCAAGGAGCGTATTGAAAGGATAGGCTATTCGATATTGGACGATATGTCGCAATATCCTTTGAATCGGGATTGGTGCAATGCCATGTTGGTGGCAGGGAACATCTTTTCAGCCTATCGATATTACAGGTTTTTCTGTAACACATCCACCAACACATATCTTCGAGATAAGTGTGCCGTGGTAACGAGTTATAACCCTTCTGATTATGACCTCCGCAAACAGGATGATGGCGAGACTCAAAACGAAATTCTTTTCAAGAACGAGATGGCAAAGCAGACATATAAGGATGCCGGTGTGAGCAATGCCCAGCAATATGAGGCATGGGCAAAGAACCTGTTTATCAATGCCCCGTCACAGATGAAACTTCTCATAGTAGTTGACAAGTTGCTTACTGGCTTTGACGCACCGAATGCCACATACCTGTATATCGACAAGGATATGCGCGACCATAACCTGTTTCAGGCAATCTGTCGTGTCAACCGTTTGGGAACAGACTTGAAAGTAGACAAGGATGATCCGAATAGTGCCACAATAATCTCTCACAAGGAGTACGGCATGATAGTGGATTTCAAAATCCTGTTCAATAAAATACAGAATGCCATAACGCAATTCAATGACGAGAACGGCGGATTGGGAGGCTATGATGAAACGGATATTGAGGGATTGCTTGAAGATGCCATCTGCAAGAACAAAAAGCGGTTGAACGCCGCACTTGAGGCATACCAGTCATTAAAAGGTGTTTGGGAAAGCAATGATGCCAAGAATGCAGATGCTGTTGTGAAATATTATACTCCGTTTCCTCCTGCTGATATGGATGAGGAGGAGCGCAAGGCAAAGTTGGAAGAAGCCAAAATGCAACGAGAAGCATTCTATAAAATAACCGAAAAGTTGGGAGCAGCATACGCCGACATAGCCGATTATATCCTGCGTGCCGGTTATTCAGAGGAAGAAGCCGACAAGATACACAGGCAAGTCAGTGAGGCTATATCCTTGCGCAACCGTGTGAAGCAGGCATCAGAGGATGATTTTGATGTCAAGTCACTCGACCCGAAAATGAGGGAGCTGCTTGACAGGTTTATACGTGCAGAGGATGCGGAGAATTTGATACCTGCCACTGCCGATTTCTCGTTCCTTGATTTGTTGGACTCAACAAGCAACACCGATGAGGCTGCAAAGAAAGCGGTAGAGGAGGCAGGGAGCAAGAAGGCGGCTGCAGAAAAGATAGCTGCCAAGGCACGTGCGGTTATAAACGACTGGAATGCGAGGGACAAAGCGCAAAGTGAGTCGTTTGCAAAGCGTTTACAAGAGATTATCGATTCGATAAACAAGAATGCGACTGACACAGCCAACGACATCAAGAGGCTGATAGAACTGCTTAAGGATATGAAAGCAGGAAAGCGGAAATATCCTGACGGGATAGAGACCGATATAGCCAAGGCTCTATGGAACAACCGAAAGGATTGGACTGACCTTGATAATGAGGAAAAGATTATTGCTCTTATAAATGAAATTGACCATTATTTCGATAAGGAAGTTTTTGATGGTTGGAAGGATTTAAGTTCTTTGGCAGGAAAGAAATGTCTTAAACGTCTTAAGAAGTTGGTAGGCGATAAATATACTGATGAACAAATACATGAAATACATCGCATAGCTGCGAACAATTCTCATAAATAAGAACGGTTATGGCTATTAAGAAATCACAGATATACAGTACGCTATGGAGTGCATGCGACGAGTTGCGCGGCTCTATGGATGCCAGTCAGTATAAGGACTACGTACTGATGATGCTCTTTGTAAAGTATCTTAGCGATAAAGAAGGTGATGAGGACTCTCTTTTTAACATTCCGAAAGGTTGTTTGTTTT
>JAJQAR010000090.1 GCA_021203705.1 Prevotella sp.
AAGATACTTTTTATGTCTAAAAGTACAACTTTCATTAACATAATGTGATAGATAATGCAAAAGTAAGGAAGTTTCCATACTATTACAATATAGTTGTAATAAATATTCTTAATTTTGCCCCCCCCAAGTGTGAAATATCTTTAAAAGATATTTCACAAAATAAAAAATAAAAATTAAAAATGAAGAATTTAGAGTCACCGCATGACTGCTTGAGAAGGCCTCGATAAATCGGGCCCCTACAGAGAATGGTGTTAGGGGTAATGATAAATAAGGGTGAAGAATTATTTCTTCACCCTTATTTTTGAAACGTGAGAGCCTTCTTCGGTAGAAACCTTCACTATGGCAATATCACAGTTGATGTTGTAAAGAGTGCAGCTTATTCCGTCAACGGTTGCACGTTTCAACAGGTTTCCGTTGATGTTGTAAACCTCTACGGTTTTAATTTCGGCATCGGAGCTGACAACGATTGTGCGACTTGTCGGGGAATAAACAGAGACGGTGGATTTCTGTTCGGTAACCTCCTGTATATCTGTTGATGCCTTGCCGTTTGTGCGGATGAAATAACGCCCATGTGTCGCACCTGTGAGTGTCATTGTGAAGCCTTCGTTAATCGGTGTCTCGGTATTCAGTTCCGCATCATAAAGTACCGGCTCCGCAACGTTGTCCACGCCTACGAAAGTCAATGTATATGTGCTACCCTCATCAGCGAATACGCCCAACGGGATAACACGCAGGTCTTTCAACGAGTTAACGCTTACCGCCTTGTTGCCGGCAACGGTGTAAACTAACGGCATGCCGCTCCTCTTCCATGAGGCATCCTCAAGAAGAATCGCATCTTCGTTGGCATTATATCCGTCTGTCGCTTTATCCGAATATGCGAACGCCGCACTGCTCCTGCCGTTGCTGTTTGCAGCACGTATCGAGAACATCTCATAATCGTCCTCGATGGTTACAAGCGTGTCCGACTGCATGTCCTCCGTGAACATCACCGTCAATCCGTTCTCCATAAGAGAATCAACCAACGTCTCATCCACCTGAACGAAGAATGCACTGTATGCCGGCAACAGTTTTTCTGACACTCCATCAGATGTGCTTTCTCTATTTCCTGCTATCGGACCGTCGGTACCCTTCTTATCTTCAAACCAGTAACTCGATATGCAGTCCTTGTTCACCTCAAGGAACTTCGCCAACGACATGCTTGCCGTGAACGGGTTGCCGATAAGACAATAGCCCTCCGCAGTCGGCTTTGTCAACATCCTAAGGGTGTCCAACTCCGCGTATGTAATCTCACTGTCTCCGTCAGGCATCGTTATAGTACGGGTCACCATGTCGGATAACCACAACTTCCCGTAATTCTCCTTGCTCAATGTGTCCGAATAAGTTGTTGTATATTTAACGTCATATTTCGGGAATCTGAACAACACATTGCCACTGCCATCGTTATCCTCACTTGATTTCTGATATACCTTTACCGAGAATCCGCTCCCTGCCGAATACGGCACTGCACCGTCGTTGTAAACCGATGACCACCCCGTAGATGAATAAGAGTTAATTGAAGACCCCGAACCACCAGTAATATTACCTTCATCGTCAGTTGTTACCTCCACAATCGTTGCTTTGCTGTCCCAGCTTCTCTGGTAAACCAACGGATTTGACCTGTCGGCATTATCACCAGAGAATGTCAGGTCAGTAAAGTACTCGCTTGTCTCCGTGCCGCTCTGTTTTGTGTACCAGTCTCCCGCATAGATGTCCTTCAACGGCAGTGATACCAACGTCCATTGCGATGTCGGAATACTCACGTCTATCCATGCCTTGTTGTACATCAGCAGCTCGGCGTGCAGCAGCTGCGCACCATCCTCCAAGTGTATCTCGTCGCACAGGTTCACACGGTAATGCTTGGTGGTAAGGTATTCTGTCTTTCCAGCATTATCTCCACTGGAAATACTATCATTATACACCATCATGTCGTACTCGATGTTGTCGGTCATAGGATAGATCTCCGTAGGCGCGTCCTCCTCCCACGTATATATCTCGTCGGCGTCCTTCTCATATCCCGCCGAGTACAGCTGCACCTTGCTGTCCTTAGGCAACACAACTTTCGTGAACAGCATAGGCACATAACCGCCGTCAGTGGTGTTTTGCTCATTGGTGATGTATGTCCACGTAGTGTTATCCACCTTCTGTATGTCGCACGTGTCGGCGCGTTTCCAGTTGCTGTCATCATTCCAGTTGTAAGAGTCCGACGTGCCTTGCCATACCAGGTATTCCGGCACTACCTTAAGTTCCAACGGGAATGAGCCGTAGCACGGCAGCGATATTGTCCCACCCTCTGCGTTCTTTTCCTCGAAATGCACTGTCATACTGTAATAGTAGCCCTCCTTCGGGTCAAACGGCACTCCTTCGATGCTGTCACCGATGTTCTTGTAGAAATATATCTGCATGTATGAGCCGATGTCATATACGATGTCATTTTCCTCAGCATCCGGGTCTGACACTGTGCTGTTTTCGTTGGCATAGAGCCTATGTATCTCTCCCACAGCTAACTCATACGATCCGAAGTTGTCGGCGGCTATCGTCTTGCTGTATGCGGTGTCGTTCGTACCGATAAGGTACAGCACACCATAGTCCACGCTGTCATTTTCTATGGGTTCTACCTTTCCAAGGTGGTCGGTTATTTCATCTTCGTCTTCATCATCTACTACCTGAACTGCATCACGCTTTGCCGCACCGTTCTGCTTGGTCTTAGAGCCTTTGAAGGCTTTCACGCCTTCCACACCGTCACTGCCGTCTCCATCATCACTTTCATCTTCTTCCTCTGCCACGTATGTCGCGCCGCGCAGGTTCACCGTGATAGGATGATCCTCTGTTGCGTTCTTAAACTGGTTAAGTCCTAACCGCAGACACGGCGTGTAGTTTTCCGGATACGCCACGTCGCTGAATCCCATGTTCAGCGACGGCGACACGCCGTCTATGCTCAGCACAAGCGGCACATAGCCGAAACATATCATGGTCTCACTGTCTTCAATTACCAGACTGTCTATCTTTATCGGCTGTATCACGAGTGTTATCCCCGTGTCACGCACGTGAACGTCAAGGTATGTCTGGCGCAGCACAAGCCTGCCCGCCTCCAAGTAGTATTGCAGCATTTCGTACTCTTCTTTCGTGAATACCGTATCAACAACGGTTGCCGGCTCACCGGTTGCCGGATCGATGTTGTCCTCGTCTTCAGAATAACTACGGTTGTTCTCGTCTTCACCATATACACTATATTTCCCCGCAAGTGTCTCTGCCTTCGGGTAAATCGTGCGGAAGTCGGACAATGAATTCTTAAGTGACTTTCCGCCGTAGTTTTTATTCGGCGCAACGAACTCCTCCTCATATCCTATGAACCAGTCGAAACACTCGCCCTCTATAATATGGGTCTCGTCCCCCTCATCACCTTCTCCCGTCGTATTGTATGTTCCCACAGGCTCGACATGCACAATCATGTTCTTGCACAGCGTTTCCGTAGGGTCAACCACCTGGCCGTTGAGTTTTATCTTCGTCGTCGACGTAAGATAGAAGTCGGTCTTTATCGCACAGTTATAGCTGTTCGCTAACCAGTCAACAAAACTATTCAGCTTATCACCGTCATCTTCCGACTCATCGTCATGTACCTGGAGTATTATCATGTACGGAGTGTATGCGGAGATGTCAGCGTAGAAATCCACTGCCAAATACCGGGTGCCCGTACTGGCCGTACTGCTTAATGTCCTGCCGTACAGGTAACCATCAAACGGGTAGTTCTCTCCTGTTTTGTTATCATCATACAGCGTGTTCTTGTCGTAATTCAAATGGAAACTCAGCGTTGGATAATCGGTCGTCGTGCTTATCGTATCTGGGGCTGCTTCCCCTTCACCGTTTACCGCCTCTTTGTAATACAGCGTTACTATCGAGTTCTCTATCGCTTTCCTCACCGCTTCTTCATCATCGTCCGCAGTATTTTTCAAAAGACAACGATCATACTTGTTCTTGTTGATGATTATAAAGTCCAACGACCTGGCCTCATCCGTTGCTGCAGTTTCTGTATTTTCCTCGCCTTCCTCGCCTTCTTCTGCCGTCTCCCCACTGTTGTAGTCATCCGGGTCAAGTCCGAAACAGCCCATCAGCGACTCGTAGTCGATATCCAATCTTATCGGTGAATAGCCGTTTGTCTCATCGTCATCGTCATCAGTGCATACCGGCTCTATCTGTGCCACCTCCACTGTCGGATGCAACACATACACCGAGATCTCGTCAAGATAGAAGTCTCCTCCCTCTGTCGATGCACAGCAGTTGTCTATCCTCACCGTGTAATAGTCATAGTCAACATCCTCATCATTCACAAACTGCATATATAGCTGGAACCACTCATTCGTCCCGTTTCCCTTTCCTGTATATTGCGTCTCTAAATTTTTCTCGTCTTCAAACGCACTAAGGTAAGTTGTTGTCCTGATCTGACCTGAATACTGCCGGTAAATAGGGGTATGTGTTTCCGTGCCATCATCATTCTTTATAACTCCCATTATCGTGAACATCACTGCGGCATCATCATTTAAATCATCATTAGTACCGTCACTTTTTATCCATGCAGTAGCAATTACCTCTGATCCCTTACACAATTTCTCGTCAAACTCCAACTCTGCTACTGTTCCGGGACGGTCAGAAGCATCAACATACAACCAACTGCCTCCACTGTTTTTCACCATACTGTATTGTGGTGTATTTGGGGATATTCCTCCCTCCAATTCTCCATATCCCACATAGTCATTCACAATCTCATACATACAATATGTTGTCTGGGCGGCGTATGTGCCTCCATTAGAAGGTGCGTAATAGTCTGGTTGACTATAAAAAGTAACGTCAAGGCTGCCATCATAAAAGGCATAACTCGAATTGCTCCACTTCAATGGAAATGGATAGTTATAAGGCTGATTAGACCATGTCCACGGATCATCATGTACTGCTGCTTTAGTGGCTTCTGCTAATATTGTACTGGAATTATACGAATCATGTGTATATGTTCCGTAATCAAACCACAGTGAGTTGACAAGATCATAGTTTTCCGCCATATAACTCTTGGATCGATATGTCATGCCATTCCACCAATATTTAGATTTTTCATCTTCCTTGATACTGTCCAACGTGATACTGTCAAGCACCGCCACTTGCGGCTCTGTAAGAGGGATTGCAAAGTCCTTGAACGTCAATTTATATCGGGCTATATTGTAGGTTTTTTCTTCTTCGTTTACACTTACTTTCTTTGTAACAAGTATTGTCGCCGTACTGTTGTTGTCCACACTCCATTGGGTGCCGTATGTAGCATCTTTTTTGCTGAAATGTATTACTCGATTTGCACCTGTAAGTGTGGTTGTTTCGCTTGTTGAATAATCAGTGGTTACCTCATAAGTATAGGTATCTACAGTTTTTACTGTAGTGCTGAAAACGAGCCCATTATCTTCCGCAAAGGCAATATCCAACTCTCCTTTAAGAGGATTATCCTCTCCTGGTATCGCATACGCCTGTGCGTCTTTCGACAATGCCACAAGGTCATCAGTGTGGTCGGAGATATGCCGGCTTGGGAAAGTTATCTCATACTCCTCAAGATATTTTTTCCCTTCTTCGTTTGTTCCGCCTTGATAATCCTCATCAAACAAATTACCATAATACCTAAAATCTTCAGGTAAATCTGACGCTTCATCCATATCATCATCAATACCGACAATATAGAACAGAACGCGCTGCATTAACGTCGGTTCACAGTATATCTGTGGTTTAATATCTTCTTCTGATGTTGCATCTTCTGTCAATCCGAAAGCACTTCCTCCTTCTGTTGCTCTATACTCTCCATTGGAAAAATCATTGTAGTTGGAAAGGTCACATGCCACAGCATAATAGCTGTTGTCTGTTTGACCATCAAAATTAGTTAATTGTGAAAGACTTTCGTTAAACTCATCTTCCTTTGGATAATAGAAAGACACTTTCCTTAAGGTACACGTTGTTGCATCTGGCTTTGAGTTATCATTAGAAAGAATCTTTTCCCTCAAAACTCCACTTACATATCCATTGCCAAAACGCCATGCTGTTACATTTTCTGCATTATATGATGGTATAAGCAAGTCTGCTCCGTTATCTCCGATGTCTGTTCCTCCACAATAAAAGTTCTTGTCATTGCGGTAGTTGAACCAACGGAAATAGTTAGTTATTGCACAATCATCTGGCTCACCAGTTGTACTTCCCCATGCTGGCTTAACTCCTGGTATCTCTAAATCAATTGACGTTCCCTTTTTCATATATATGGTATCTACATATACATGCGCAGCTTGCAATGCAACATTGTTTTCAAGGGTATCCATCATGTTCTCCTCATCAAAGGTATCATCAAAGTCAAAATCTTCCTGATAACGTATGTTCTTCTGATACCACTTCGCCGCCTTATGGGTAATAGACACCTCATCCACTCCATTATAATCATACCTGTCATAAT
The DNA here is from genome assembly GCA_021203705.1 of Prevotella sp. Taxonomy (GTDB): domain Bacteria; phylum Bacteroidota; class Bacteroidia; order Bacteroidales; family Bacteroidaceae; genus Prevotella. The sequence goes on from JAJQAR010000090.1 coordinate 6,506, forward strand.
AATGTGCGCCATCTAAATGAACGGTAAATGACATCACTATATTACCAATATAAATCTCATCTCCTTCATTGAGATTCTGAATTTGCAATCTAAGTATATGTATATCACCGTAGGGTATATAGTAATTATAAATATAATCCTTAAACCAACTATCAGCCGTAGGATCCCAAGAAACAGAGTATTTATAAACACCAGAAATATCAGTTGATGTTGGCAGTGTCGATAATTCTTTGTTTTGTCCACCCATATTTCCGTCTGCATTGAAATCACTACCAGTACCCCAATAAAGATAGTCAGTAATCTGAATGTCTTTACTACTACCGTTCCCTTTGAAGGCCTCGTATGAAACACTGCTTGGCAATAGTTTAAAACCCTCATAATCCGGGGATATTACAATGTCAATAGTCTCTGTACCAGTAGTTGAACCTACCGTGAATTTCGTAAAAACATTATTGCTTTCTGATGATAAAGCAGTGATGGTTTCAGTTCCACTTATTGTAAGACCACTACTTATTGCAGTAACTACATCGTATGGACTTTGTGCATTTTCTTCTGCGGTAGTAACTAAAACCAAATCATTTTTATCATACCCATGTCCGTTTTTGTTCTCACTGTTGTCAATATAATAATCCGTCAATACAGTTGGTATCTCTGCATCTGGATTGTTTGTCGCACTAAACGGCCAAGTAATCGTTATCTTTGAGTCATAATCATCTGCGTATGCCCCCACACAAGTCAGCATAAGAGGAATAGTAACAAGCAACTGAAATAATCTAATGTGGGAAAAAACGGCACAGAAGTGTAGTTCAGGATTGATTGGTATTTTTTTCATGGTTGTGAGTCTCTAATTATTATTACAAGTTAGTTTCATAGAATGTCAAATTAAGTCGTTTTTCACATTGAAAAGTACTGTCTTTGAAAATCAAATTAAGATACTTTTTATGTCTAAAAGTACAACTTTCATTAACATAATGTGATAGATAA
>JAJQAR010000116.1 GCA_021203705.1 Prevotella sp.
CAGCGTGTATCTTCACCATCTCACGGTATCTATATCCTGAATGGCAAGAAGATCCTGGTGAAATAATTTCACTGCACAATAAATAAAAAAGGAGCTGTAAAGCTCCTTTTTTTGTTTTCTCAATTTTTTATTGTAAGTTTGTAAAAAATTTGAGCTATATGAAATTTATTTCTTGGAACGTAAACGGACTGAGGGCTTGCGAGGGCAAGGGTTTCAGTGATTCTTTCAAGGCGTTGGACGCTGATTTCTTCTGCCTTCAGGAAACGAAGATGCAACAGGGACAACTCGACCTTGAATTTGAGGGGTATAAGTCATATTGGAACTATGCGGAGAAAAAGGGATATTCTGGCACGGCGATATTCTCGAAGCATGAACCTCTGAATGTAACGTATGGTATAGGCATTGATGAGCATGACCATGAGGGGCGTGTGATAACGTTGGAATTGCCCGACTTCTATCTTATTAATGTATATACGCCAAATTCGCAGGATGGACTGAAGCGTTTGGATTATAGGATGAAATGGGAGGATGATTTTCAGGCTTACTTGAAGAAATTGGATGCCGTTAAACCTGTAATAGCATGCGGTGATATGAATGTCGCTCACAAGGAGATTGACCTTAAAAATCCTAAGACAAACCGTAAGAACGCCGGTTTTACCGATGAGGAGCGTGCTAAGTTCACACAGTTGCTTGACAGTGGATTTACCGACACTTTCCGCCACTTCTATCCCGATTTGGAAGGTGCTTATTCGTGGTGGTCATACCGCTTCCGTGCACGTGAGAAGAATGCGGGCTGGCGCATCGACTATTTCGTGGTGTCAAACCGCATTATCTCTGAAATTCAGTCTGCCTCCATCCATAACGAGATTTTCGGCTCTGACCACTGCCCTGTAGCAATAAAAATGGCAAAGATTTAAAAAATCTTTGCCATTTTTATTGCGTCTATAGCACATTCATCACCCTTGTTGCCGAGCCTTCCCCCGCTCCTATCTTTTGCCTGTTGCAAATCGTAAGTCGTGAGAAGTCCATAAATTATAGGAACGTTGCATATAGTGTTCAGGCGTGCTATACCAACAGTAACACCTTGACAGATATAGTCAAAGTGGGGTGTCTCACCCTTTATTACACTGCCAAGTATGATAATTGCATTATATTTGTTGGAATCTGCCATTCTGTGGGCAGCATAGATAAGCTCAAAACTGCCTGGAACGGTCGTTACGTGTATGTTCTCCTCCTTTGCACCACACTTCTTCAACGTGTTTATCGCTCCGTTGAGTAAAGCACCTGTTATTTCTGGATTCCATTCCGCTACGGCAATGCCAAATGATAAGTCGTGAGCGTCTGGAACCTTTGAAGAATCGTAATCAGAAAGATTGTGCAGTTCGGTAGCCATTATTTTACGGATACACGTTCAATGTACTTGTCAATCTCGTTGTAAACACGTGAATTGACGTACTTTTTCTTGATGTCCTGATAAATCTTCAAAGCCTCGTCTTTCTTGTTCTGACTCTCAAGAATTTCACCAGCCTGAAGTAGGAAGATAGGTGACAGACTGTTGTTTGTTCCATCTTCTGCCTTGCTGTCTGCCATGCTTGCGGCTTTCTTCAGACTTGATACAGCCTTGTCATACTGCTTTACATGGGCGTAAGCATTGCCCAATGCTGCCATCGACGCAGGACTGATCATCTGGTCACTCGAAGTTGAGAATTTATCAAGATATGTAACAGCATCATCCCATTTGTCAAGATTGGCATAGCAAAGACCAGCATATAGCTTTGCCAAATTTCCTGCCTTCGTACTGCCATAGTCGGAGATAATGCTTAAAAAACCTTTATAATTAATGCTGTCGCCCTTTAGTGCCAATTCATACTGCTGACCGGCAAAATAGTCCTGTCCCTTCGACAATGCAGTACTTGCCTCTTGCTCCCGAGGCTCTGATACGTAATTCTTATACAACATTACTCCCGCAATGATGAGTATTATTACGACAACAGCTATGATGATAGTCTTCTTGTTCTTTACCAACACTGCCTCGTTCTTGCTAAGGGCATCGTTCATCGTGTCCTTCTTCTCTTTTTGCTTTGCCATTTATCTGTTTTTTATGATTAGCTGGTTTATAAAGTGCGGCAAAATTACTGATTTTATCTCACATAGTGAAATTTTTACAGACTTTTTTTGTTTTCACCGTCAAATCAACTAACTTTGCATGACAACAGTATGGCGAAAGACGATGTTCATAGACAAAATCAATATAGTAAATTACAAGAACATAAAAGACGCAAACCTTTGTCTTTCGCCAAAAATCAATTGCCTTATCGGTCATAATGGAGAAGGAAAAACCAACTTTCTCGATGCTGTTTATTATCTCTCTTTTTGTCGCAGCGCATACAGTACTCTCGATTCTCATGTGATAAGGCACGGTGAGGAGTTTTTCATGCTTGAGGGTAATTATATCAGTGAGAATGGAGAACAGGAGAATGTGTTTTGCGGAATGAAACGTGGTACGAAAAAACATTTCAAACGTAACAAAAAGGAATACAAGAAGCTCTCACAGCACATCGGACTGATCCCACTGATTTTTGTCTCACCGTCAGATACCATTCTCATTGAGGGCGGGAGCGAGGAGCGCAGACGACTGATGGATGTGGTTATCTCTCAATATGACAGTACGTATATTGAGGCGTTGAGCAATTACAACAAGGCTTTGTTGCAGCGTAATGCTATGCTTAAGGCGGAGGAGGAGCCTGACACAGAACTGATAGGTATCCTTGAGGAACAAATGGCGGAATACGGCGAAATGGTGTTCTCGAAACGTGAGGTGTTTATCAAAGAACTGATACCTCTGTTCCAGAAATTCTACCGCACCATATCGCAGGAGAAGGAGAGTGTCTCCCTGAATTATATCTCCCATTGCCACCGTGGACCATTGCTCGATGTTATACGCAAGGATAGGTTAAAAGATCGTGCCGTAGGCTACTCCCTTCATGGCATTCACCGTGATGACTTGGAGATGCTTATTGATGAATATCCTGTAAAGAGAGAGGGCAGCCAGGGACAGAACAAGACTTTCGTCATTGCTCTGAAACTTGCTCAGTTTGATTTTCTGAAACAGACTTGTTCAAAAACGTCGCCGATATTGCTTCTTGATGATGTCTTTGACAAACTCGATGCTACTCGTGTGGAACAGATTGTGCGCATTGTAGCGAGCGATGATTTTGGACAGATTTTCATTACAGATACTAATCGTACTCACCTTGACAGGATTTTACAGGGCAACGTGTCTGATTATAAGATATTTTCCGTTTGTGGAGGAAACATAGAAGAAAGGGAGGATAAAGATGCATAAGCGTGAGACGAAACCTCTGTCGGATATATTAAAAGACTGTCTTCGCGAGAATGGTTTGGAGACACCCTTGCTGCAAAAACGACTTATCAACTCATGGGCAAAAGTTATGGGAACTACCATAGACAGTTACACAGGTGACAAATTCATCAAAAATCAGACACTGTTCGTCAAAATCTTCAACCCAGCCCTTCGTGCCGACCTCACCATGATGCGTGAACGTATCGTCGCAAACCTCAACAATGAAGTAGGCAGTAAAGTGATTTATCACATTAAATTTTTCTGAATTCTCAATTGGCTTTCTTGAAAATCTGTTCTATATCCACCGACAGTGTTCCACTGAACGTTGTTCCTGTGGTAACGGGGGAGTTGTACTCAAATATTTTGGAACGGTAGTTGAATAGGTTGTCAACCGACAATAGCAGGTTGAAGGCGCGGTGTATCCGTTGCGACAACGCTATTTTCCATATTGAGTATGCTGGTGAGGATGTGGGAACATCTCTGCTGCTGTAATCACTGGCGTAAGTATAGTAATTAACGCTTGACAGTACCCTTCCTGAGAAAATAACGTCAAACTCATAGTTGCGTAGCGTCTTGCGGTAGTCAACTTTCACCGTCAGCGAATGTGGACGGGTGTCGGAATATTTAAAGTTCCCATGCCGTGGTATCTCGTGAAAATAGGCGTACGACACTTTTGCTCCTATGCCGCAGGGATAACGCCCCATCAACGTTACGTCTGCCCCTACAAGGTCTCTGCCATCTATATTCTGATATACCATAGAACCGTTGCTGATACTCGTAACGAGCGACGGGTCCCAGAGGGTTGAAATCTCGTTATTCATGATATTGAAATATCCTGTTGCCGTGATACTGTAACGCTTGTAGGCATATTCTCCGGATAACGTAAAACTGTGGCTGCGCTCTGTCCTCAGATTCGTGTTGCCGTAAATCATGAATATGCTCCCCATGTCAAAGTTCATGTATTTCTCTTTCAATGTCGGCGCACGGAAGCCTCTTGAGTAGGAGGCTCTGATGTTGAGGTTGCCAACCGTGTACATAGCGGTGAGCTTAGGACTGACATTCCAGGAACTCTTCGACAACCAGTCGGCGCGGAGCCCGCCAACGAGATTCCAATGGTCGTCTATCTTCCACTCTCCCTGAGTAAACACATCGGCGGTACATTGACTGTGACTGCCGTTGTCGTCAAACTGGTACGACATGAGGTAGTCGCTCATCGCATCACCGCCAACAATCCATGTTACTCCACAACTGAAATCATGGGTGTAAAGCGCACGAATGGAGTTCTGTACGTTTTTGTAATCTAAAAAGTCCTTTTCTAAAGATGTGTAGTATTCACTTTTGTCGTAACGGTCAAAAGTATATGATATGTTGAGCTTGTCTCTATCTCCTAATTTACTTTGCCACCGCAAGCCGCCTGTAAAGTCGCGTGCACGGTTTTTCTTATAGTCGGAATAGTCCCTCTGGTGGAAATAATATCCTGCATGCCCTACTAAAAAGTTGTTCTTGTTTATCTGATATGTCAGTTTCTCCTTAAAATTCCACTGGCGGTTGCCGTACATTGTTGTCCTTCCATCTCCCTCAATGTCCTTGATGGTGTATGTGTCTATGCCGTTGGTCTGCACATTCGTAAGACTGGTGAACGCTCCTGTCTTGAACCCTACAGAACCTCCATGACGTTGTTCGCCGTGTGCTCCGAAATGGGTATTCACATTGGTTGACCAGGTCTCTTTCGGGTGTCTTGTTATGATGTTCATCACAGCCCCCACAGAGTTTGAACCGTAAAGGGCTGATGCTGCTCCCTTTATTATTTCTATGCGCTCTATGTCATCTGTATTCAGCCGCAGGTAATCGGCATTGTCCAATGTCTCGCCGGCAAGTCGCTCTCCGTCAACTAATATTAATATCGACTGCCCGCCTAAGCCTGACATCGTGAGTGATACTTGTTGGTCCATAGAGAACGTAAACTCCAGCCCTGGTATCTCCTCCGTAAGCACATCTTTAAGGTTTGTCGCATCTGTTTTCTGTATCTCATCACGGGTGATTATCTGCGTTACCACAGGTGTCTTGCTGAGCAGCCGTGGTGTGCGTGTACCAGTAACGGTGAGCGTTTTCAGGTTTATAAGGTCTTCGTCAAGAATGAACGACAGTCCTATGGCATTGCTTGCGGTAACTTTTTTCACGTCTGACTTATATCCTAACAAATGTGCCGTGATGGTATAACTGCCATCGGGAAGTTGCAACGTGAAACGTCCGTCTTTGTCGGCTTGTGTGGCGTATGCCTTCCCTTCAACGCTCACGTAGGCGTATGGCAACGGTTTCCCGTCATTGGTGATTACCTGCCCTTTTACTGAATATTCCCCTGCCATCACCCATAGTGGAGCAATGGAAATGAGAAATATAGCGCAGACAAAAATGACGGATAGTCTTTTCATTGTTCAAATTCTAAGGGATACACATAGTCAAACGAGATATATCCCTTCGTGTCGTAATAATAAGGATTTGAGAAACCTGTGAAACGTATTGCAACAAATGTGCCGTTGCTAAGTCGTAACAGATAAACCTTGTTTGACGGTGTATAGATAGGTGGCATATAAGATATGTTCACATCGAGCCATTTGGTAAATTCCTCGTTCAGATAGTCATCATCATATATAATATATAGGTCCAACATGTGCGACATATCAATGATAATCTGTCCTGGTGCATCACTCACCATTTGTGCCACTTCTGGCTCTGTGAATGTTCCCCCTTTGATTGCCGCTTGCAACTCATCGAGCGTGGTGTATGATGTTTCCAAAACTGCTCCGCCGTTGGTCTTGCAGTCATAGCGGTGCAGGGCGAAAGTCCAATCTTCCGGGATATTCAACGTGTCTTTATAGTCAAGAGTGGTTATATCTCCGTTATCTAAGTTTATGTACACCCATTTAGTGTAGTCGGTGGCATCGATGTATGCGTATGAGTTGCCCGTCTGTCCGCTCGTCGGCATTTCTGACATGTCATCATAAATGGAATCGCATGATAGGAGCGTGCTTAACATTCCTATCATGCTGATTATCATTGTTGCCTTGACCGACGCTCTCAACATAATATTATTCTTCTGCGGCAGGGGCGAAGGTCAGTGTAGTTCCGCCCATTACCGATGGTAGGGTGAGCGTTAAATTGTAGTCTGTCTTGCTTCTTATCGTGCCGCTTACCGTGCAGGCGTAACCTGCCATGGTGCCTGTCGATATTCCATTATTGGACATGCCGAATTTTTCCAAATAGTCTGCCGACATTTCCATATTGAACGTGCCCTCTCCGTCTATCGTGTAGCTTCCATCGCTGTTTTCAGTTACTGTCACTGATGTGAACTCGAAATTCCCACAATCTCCTGTGTATGACAGGCCTGCCTTATTGTTACTGCCTTTCGATAACACTATCGTCTGGTCATAAAAAGTCAAATTAGCATACTGCATACTCATCGTGAGCGTTCCTGTATAACTGCCTGCTATACTGCTCCAATTTATTGAATTGTTATCCTCATCATCGTCATCGCTACATGACACTGCTGTGAAACCTATGGCGAGTACCGCCAATACAAACCAATACCTGAAAATTTTTTTCGTTGTCATAATAATCTTTTTTTTAATTTCGCTGCAAAGATACAGATATGAATTAAATAACAATAACTTCTCTCTATTGTTTTTTCAACTCAGCATAACTGATCCTTGTGTGGTAGATCGACATGAGCCTTTCTATCATCACTTGTTTTGCCATGGCGATGTCGTGGAACGTTATAGGACAGTTATCAAAGAAACCATCATCTACCTGTGAATCGATGATGCGGTTCACAAGATTTGAGATGCTTGCCTCCGTGTATTCTGGTAATGACCGCGATGCCGCTTCAACAGAGTCTGCCATCATCAGTATCGCTTGCTCGCGTGTGGATGGGTCTGGACCGGGATAGGTAAACATAGAATCGTCTATTGGTTCATCTGGATGCTCGTTCTTATATGATATGTAGAAATATTTTGTCTTTCCTGTACCGTGGTGGGTCTTTATAAAGTCTTTTATAATACCTGGCAGGTTGTATTTTTCCGCTATCTTCAGCCCTTCGGTAACATGACTGATCACTGTC
>JAJQAR010000306.1 GCA_021203705.1 Prevotella sp.
GCATTATACAGACCACATTGTAAAAAGCATAGAATATTCTATTATCTCTTTATATAACTTTGAGATTACCGAGATAAATTTTAGACAAAATAATCGTTTCAACAAAGAAAAAATTATATATTTGCATATAAATAAGGTTGTATCAAATGGGCAGCTACAAAGAAACAGACTTATTTCCACAACTCAGCTTACAATGCAGGACTACGGAGATATACAACCGTCGGTATTTAGGTAATAAGTATCGTCTGTTGCCTTTTATCACGAGTGTAGTGAACGGAGAATGTAAGAATATAGAGACGTTTGCCGACATTTTTGCCGGTACGGGGGCTGTTTCTTCAGCATTTAGAGATAAAGTCGTTATTACTAATGACTTGTTGTATAGTAATTATATCTGCAATTATGCGTGGTTCGGTTCTGACAAATACGATAAGGAGAAAATTATAGATTATGTGGCAAGATATAATACTTTGACGTTGCTGTCAGATAACTATATGACTGAAAATTTTACCGATACATATTTCAGTCGTGATGATTGTGCCAAAATTGGTTATATAAGAGAAGATATAGAGAACGAGTATTCGATACAGAATATCAACACGAGAGAACGGGCAATCTTGATAACCTCCTTGCTTTATGCCATGGATAGAATTGCAAATACCTGCGGGCATTATGATGCATATCGTAAGGGTTCTGTTTTTGAGCATGAGATTGAATTGTGCGTGCCATTGGCAGCAAACGATAACAATCAAAACAACAAGTGTTACAACGAGGATGCCAATGAACTGGTAAAGAAAATTAGTGCTGATGTGGTTTATCTTGACCCACCATACAATTCACGACAATATTGTGATGCATACCACTTGTTGGAGAATGTCGCCCTTTGGGAGAAACCAAAGCTGCATGGTGTGGCAAGGAAAATGGACAGGAGTACGAAGAAGAGCAAGTATTGCACAAAAGATGCCACCTCTGCATTTGAGGAACTTATAGGAAACATAAATGCAAATTATATCTTGTTGTCATACAATAATATGGCACAGAAGGGCAATGACCGTTCGAATGCGAAAATTGCCGATGATGATATTATGCGTATCCTAAGCAATAAAGGAGATGTTAAGATGTTTGCAGAGGACTACAAACCCTTTACAACGGGAAAATCAGATATTGAGGGGAATCAAGAACGTATATTCCTATGCAGTTGCCTCAAGCAATAACGAACTCTTAACTCTTAATTCTTAATTCGGCATAGCCGCCCTCACCTAAACAGGTTGTCTCTATTTGTAACTTGTGTGGGCACGCCCGCTTTGCCGCCGAGGTGGCAGTTTGTCATTTGAACGTCTAATGTGTTGTCAAAACTTATGGCGTTGGGCACTTCTTCGATTTCAACGTTGTTGAATACGACATTGGTAATCGGTTTCTCTGCCGTTCCCTGCAAAATCAGTCCGCCATTCGCCGCTTTGTTGCAACGGAGGCCATTGACATATAGGTTTTCAACAGTAGTGAAATGATTGTTGTCCAAGCCTTCTCCGGCATACATACTGGTTACGTAGAATAAGTCTTCAACTTCATCAAACTCACAGTTGTTGACATATAGGTTGCGGATGAAACCTCCACGGTCGGGATTTGTCTTTACAAATATGCCCCGTTTACAATAACCACCGTAGGTGCAATCCTCTACAAAAACATTCTGTACACCTGCCGACATCTCACTGCCCAATACCACGGCATGTAAACCCTTAAAACGGCAGTTCCTGATTATGATGTTCTCTGATGGCATGGCTGTCGTCCAACCGTCGTTGTCACGCCCGCATTTTATTGCCACGTTGTCATCACCGTTGTTGAACTCGATATCCTCGATAAGGATGTTGCGGGAATATTCCGGGTCGATACCGTCGTTGTTTACGAGTTTTGCATCATAACGTAGTCCTCTGCAAATGATATTCTCACTTTTCAGAAGATGAACACACCAGAAAGGGGAGTTGGTAATGAAGAAGTCTTGTAAGGTGATGTTCTTACAGTCGTAAAACTGTATCAGTTGCGGCCGCAACCAACTGCCTTCACCGAATACACGGTCAGCCACAGCCACCTCATTATGGTTCATCTCTCTGCTCTTTTCCTTTGCCTCGTTCTGCTTGCTCCTCCATGTGGCGAATGTGGTTGAGGCATCACCATCGATAGTTCCCTTTCCTATTATTGACACATCGTGCAAGTCGTAACCATAGATAAACGGACTGTAATTCTTCACGAATGTGCCCTCCCAACTGGTGTCCACCACAGGAAGATAATAATTTGGTTCGGGAGAGAACTGTATGGTGGCGTTTTCGGATATTTCAAGACATACATTGCTGACAAATGTTATAGGACCATTTACTAAATAAACGCCTTCGGGTACTATGATATGTGCACCGCCTTTCTTTGCTGCTTGTTTCATCGCTTTGTCAAAGGCAGGTTTGCAGTCGGTCTTGCCATCTCCTTTAGCACCAAGTTTGGTGATTGATATCTCGTTGTCGGAGATTGTTGCTCCGGTGATAAGGCTTAAAATAGAGTCTCGTTTATTTACTCTCTGCTGTTCGATAACGTCTTGTGAGGTTGCGGAAAAGCATTCAGAAGAATTGATTAAGAACATGATCAATATTGGAAGGATACGTAAAAAAGGGTGTGAGTAATTCATTTGTTTTAGATTTTAAGGGTTTTGGCTTTTTGAAAATGAAAGTGGAAAACGACAATGCGCTCCCCACTTCCAGTATATGTTTTTTTTAACAGACTTTCTCCAATTTTTTCATAATGGAGAACATGAAGATTGCAGAGAGTAAGCATAGGATGATGAAAACACCCCATACGCAGATTAATGGCAGACCGCCCCACAGGTAACCGCCGACACTTACCAACAGGTTGCCTATTGCAGTGGCTACAAACCAACCGCCCATCATCATTCCCTTGTATTTCGGTGGTGCTACCTTAGATACGAATGATATACCCATAGGACTTAACAGCAACTCTCCGAAAGTAAGTACGAGATATGTACTTATCAGCCAGTTAGGGGACACAAGCGTCGCCGCATCTCCTGCCGCTTTCTGGTCAACAGGACTGGGCAGGTCCAAAGAACCGATTGCCATCACTGCAAATCCGACAGCTGCCACAAGCATACCGTAAGCTATCTTTCGTGGTGCCGACGGCTCTTTTCCTTTCTTTGCAAGCGACCCGAAGATAGCCATGCTCACTGGTGTGAGGGCTACCACATAGAATGGGTTGAACTGCTGGAAGATAGGTGCGCTAACAGCTATTGAACCGTCAACGTTCAGATATTTCACATATAGGAGTACCAATGCCACTATGATTACTGCTGCAGAAATGCCTTTCGCCTTGCCCGACTTGCTCTGAAACAGTGAGAAAAGGGCATAGACAATGAATATTATCAGTACGAGATTTATCACGTCGAATGCCATGCTCTGCACGCCATCAGCACTCTTTGCCGTAAACTCGTCAGCGAAATATGTCAGGGTAAGTCCGTTTTGGTGGAATGCCATCCAGAAGAATATCACTACGGCAAATACGAGACAGAGGGCAACAATACGTGCTTTTGTCTCAGCAGGAGTAAGTTCTTCCTCCTTTATAGCCGTTTCTCCCTTTGCCTCTTGTTTTCCGCCTTCAACATGTCTGAACCATGGACGGAAGATATAATAAATAGCTATTGAGACAACCAATGAGGCACATGCCACTGCAAACGAGAAATGGTATGCGTCGTTAGGGGAGAATCCCAAACTCATCTCTGCCCATTCCTTTACTTTTACGGCGGCGGTAGGAGCGAATAGCGCACCGATATTTATCGCCATGTAGAAAATCGAGAATGCGGCATCGCGCTTGTCAGAGTATTTAGGATCATCATATAAGTTACCGACCATCACCTGAAGGTTGCCCTTGAACAAGCCTGTTCCGAAACCGATGAATACCAATGCCGCTAACATACATATCAGGGCGAAAGTGTTGCCACCAAGAGGGATGGACAGGAAAAGATATCCAGCAAACATTACAAGGATACCTATTGTCACCATCTTGCCGAAACCGTATTTGTCTGCCAATATTCCGCCGATGAACGGAAGAAAATAGACTAATCCGAGAAAGAAACTGTAGATAAGACCTGCCGTTCCCGGGTCAAGTCCGAAATTGGCTTTCAAAAACAAGGCGAAGACGGCTATCATCGTGTAATATCCGAAACGCTCACCCGTGTTGGCTAATGCCAGCACATAAAGACCTTTGGGTTGTCCTTCAAACATAAATTTGTATTTTTAGTTAATATCTGTATCTTTATGAGTTCATTGTCAGGAGGAACTCCTCATTGTCGTGTGTCGCCATCATCCTGTCGTGGATGGTGTTCATCGCCTCGATAGCGTTCATATCAGACAGGTACTTGCGCAATATCCACATACGGTCGAGGGTTGTCTTGTCTTGCAACAGGTCATCACGACGCGTACTTGAAGCGACGAGGTTGACAGATGGGAATATACGCTTGTTGCTGAGTGTTCTGTCGAGCTGCAATTCCATGTTTCCCGTTCCCTTGAACTCCTCGAAAATCACCTCATCCATCTTACTGCCTGTGTCTATCAAAGCGGTGGCGATGATTGTCAGTGATCCTCCACCCTCTATGTTACGGGCTGCACCGAAGAAACGTTTCGGCTTCTGCAATGCGTTGGCATCGACACCTCCCGTGAGTACCTTTCCGCTTGCCGGTGATACTGTGTTGTAAGCACGGGCGAGACGGGTAATGGAGTCGAGGAATATCACTACATCATGCCCACATTCCACCATTCTCTTTGCCTTCTCCAAAACAATGCCGGCGATTTTTACGTGACGCTCTGCCGGCTCGTCGAAGGTTGAGGCTATCACCTCAGCGTTCACGGTACGTGCCATGTCGGTAACCTCCTCTGGGCGCTCATCGATGAGAAGCATCATCAGGTATGCCTCTGGGTGGTTGGCAGCGATAGCATTTGCAATGTCCTTCATCAGAATTGTCTTACCTGTTTTTGGTTGTGCCACGATGAGCGCACGTTGTCCTTTTCCTATCGGTGAGAACAGGTCAACAATCCTCGTACTAAGGTTGGAAGCTGACGGGTCACCGTTAAGGGTGAATTTCTCGTCAGGAAACAGTGGCGTGAGGTGGTCGAAAGGTATGCGGTCACGTACCTCTGCTGGGTCACGCCCGTTGATCTTGTCAATACTCGTTAATGGGAAATATTTCTCTCCGTCACGTGGTGGACGTACATGACAATTCAGTACGTCACCAGTTTTCAACCCAAATCGCTTGATTTGGGTTATTGACACATATATATCATCGGGTGATGACAGGTAGTTGTAATCACTGGAGCGCAGAAAACCGTATCCGTCGGGCATTATCTCCAACACACCATTTGCGGTGATGATATCCTCAAAGTCATACTGTCCCGCCTGTTCTGTCTCATTCTGTATGTTGTTATATGACAGACCATTGTTCATGTCAACAGGACCAGTAGGGTTATCGAAGATATCGAACGAAGGAACAGCCATCTGGTCCTCTATCGGCAAATCGACAACGGTGATAAAGTCTGTTCCATCGCCTGGATCTCCTTCCCAAACACCCTTTGCGCTCACAACGTTCTTGTTTTCCACGTTTTCGTTGTGTGCGTTGACCTTTGCCTGTAACTGTGCCAATAGATTTGACGGATTGTCATTTACCTCTGGCTCTGGGGCACTTGGTGTATATTCCGCTTCCGGCACTCCTGTTGTCTCTTCTGCCAGTGATGCCGGCTCATTGTCGAACAAGTCCTTTACTTGCTCACTGATATTTTGTTTCCCTGCGGACTCAAGTTCCTCGACAACTGTTTTAAGGTCGGTAATTGCTGATACTGCCGCTTTGGGTTCAGGAATTACTACTTTCTCCTCAACGATAGGTGCAGCTTCCGGCTTTATCTTTCTTGGTCTGCCTTTTGGACGTCGTACAGGTTCTGGTGCTGTAACTGCCGGCGTGTCTGTGAAAGGAGATGTTTGCTCTGCAACTGCCTTTGCTGCTTTTTTTGTATCAAAGTTCTCGCCTTCCTTTCCATTAACGGTATAGACACGGTCAGTTTCTTTCTTGACAATACGTGTTCTACGGCGTTTTGTGCCGAGTGGGTTCTTGTTACCCTCTACTTCCGCTTGCTTGTCGAGAATGGAGTAAATAATATCTTCCTGACTGTCACCAGAATTAATATTAACGCCATTTTGCATGGCAATATCCTGAAGTTCGGCGACATTTTTAGATAATAATTCGTCTTTGCTATAAATAAATCGTACTTAATAAGTTTACTTGAATGAATTTGTTTCACGAGCGGAAACAAACGATTGAAGCATAAATCGGGTGAAAAAGTAATGATTAATGTTTGAATAAAAAAACAAGTCTTAATAAAATTTTATTTTTTAACATTTTTTTATTTTCGCTTTTCCATATTACTTCTGTTGTTTCTATGATAACTCCTATATTCATCAACAGGTATCTCACCGCCCGATTCTTCAAGGGGTTTATTTTTGGGCAGGCGGAATTTCAAATATTTAATGTTTAGTCCACGTTCAATCCACTGACTTTCATAATAAGTCTGTATCGACAGTATCTGGCGTGTGCTTTCATCAAGACCGTCAGTATGGTAAAGGTCTTCGGTACAGAATAGCATGGGGAGTGAGTTGTGCTCTACCATGTAATGGGTGTAGGTGTAGAGAAAATTGCTGTCGGTCTTTACGTGTATCACTCCTCCTTCAACTAAGAAACGGCGGTAGCGTTCCATGAAAAATGTACTGGTAAGTCGTTTTCTCACATTCTTCATTTGAGGATCGCTGAATGTCAGCCATATCTCCTGCACCTCATCCTCAGAGAAAAAACGGTCGATAATCTCAATGTTGGTGCGCAGGAATGCGACGTTGGTAAGCTTTTCGTTAAGTGCCTCTGTCGCTCCTTTCCACATCCTCGCACCCTTAATATCAACACCGATAAAATTGATATTAGGGTAAAGACGTGCCAATCCCACGGTATATTCTCCTTTGCCGCAACCCAACTCCAACACTATCGGATTGCCGTTCTTGAAATACATCTCCCTCCACTTGCCTTTCATGTCGAAAGGAACGTGTTCCACTACCGAATAGGGGTATTGAAACACGTTTTCGTATCTCGCCATGTCAGCGAATTTTTCTAACTTGCCTTTACTCATCGGTGCAAAGGTACGAAAAATTACTGTTAATCAGTCTCTGTCTGCAATCAGACGTTCTGCCATTGCCCGTCCAAGAGAATGGCTTTGTGTGAAAGTGTAGTCTTTAAGACTCTGCTTAATCTCGACAGGAACACCAACA
>JAJQAR010000139.1 GCA_021203705.1 Prevotella sp.
GAGTATGATGGCACAAGCGCAAACGTTACGGGAAGTGTGAGTAATGTTGACGTAAGTGTTGACGGAGCAGATGTTACGGTAAATTCTACCGCCAAGTCAGTAGAGTATGTTTTAAGTGGCAGTACGACGAACGGTTCATTCAAGATATACAGTGACAATAAGATAAAGTTGACTTTAAATGGATTGTCTCTGACGAGTGCAAAGGGAGCAGCCATCAACATACAAAGCGGCAAGAGTGTGTATGTGGAGAGTGTGACTGGAACGGAGAATACCCTTACTGATGCCGCTATATATATGAACAATGTAGGAGTAGAGGACCAGAAGGCCTGTCTGTTCAGTGAAGGACAGCTATTGTTCAGTGGCAGTGGGACGTTGACAGTGCAGGGCAATAGCCGTCATGGAATATGCAGTGATGACTATGTGTATATACATTCGGGAACGAACATTAACATAGCATCCGCCGCTTCCGATGCCATCCATGCCAACCAGAAAGTTATCATAGCCGGCGGAATGCTTGAGATGACGCCATCGAGTGACGGAATTGAATGTGAGGATGGAAATATAGATATCCGTGGAGGATTGGTCAAGGCCAATATCACGGGAGAGGCGTCAAAGGCGATAAAGGCAGGAACGGAAGTGAATATCACGGGCGGAGAAGTTCTTCTGCTCACATCAGGCGATGCGAAATACGACATCGAATCGGCGGATGTCAGCAGTTGTTCGTGTATAAAGAGCAGTGGCGATGTAACAGTGAGTGATGCCACAGTATATATTAAGAGTACTGGAAAGGCAGGTAAGGGAATCAACAGTGGCGGAAGCGTGAAGATCAGCAACAGTGATGTGAGGGTGATAACCACCGGTGTTGAGTATGTCTATGGCAGTTTGAATACTCAAGCAAAGGGTATCAAGGCCGACGGAGCAGTTACTATCAATTCAGGTACGGTGTGGGTAAGAGCCACAGGCGGTAACGGTAGTGAGGGTATTGCGAGCAAGACAACTCTTACTATCAACGACGGAACGGTATGTGTCAATTCATACGGCGACTGTATCAGTGCGAGCAACAATATCACTATCAATGGCGGGAATGTATATTGTTACAGCGATGAGAACGACGGTATGGATTCCAACGGAACAGTAACTATTGCGGGTGGTGTGGTAGTTACTTCTGGCAGTACTTCAGAGAGCGGTATAGACAGTCAGAGTACATTTAAGATAACTGGCGGCACATTAATAGGTATCGGTGGTGACAGCAGTACCCCTACAACAAGTTCCACGCAGCGTTCCGTAATATACAACGGCTCGGGCAACGGCGGTTATCTGCTTACGATAGCAGCCACAGACGGCACGGATGTGATGTCTTACGTGATACCGAGAGATTACAGTCAGATGAAAATGCTGTTCAGCAGTGATCTATTAAATTCAGGAACGGAATATACTATATACAGTGGCGGCAGTGTAGAGGGCGGAGAGGCGTTCTACGGACTAACCACAGGCGGCACATTCACATCAGGAATAGCAGCAGCGACATTCGCGCCAAGCAGTATGGTGACATCGGTCGGTTTATAACCTTAAAATAAGAGCCATGAGCAAACAAGAGCTGTTATCCACATTCACTCCGATAACGTTGGAGCAGATGAGTGGAATAAAGTTGATGAACAGGATAGACACGAAATACCTGTTGTCGATGGAAGAGCTCATGGCACTGTTGGAGTTGGCAGCAAAGGATTACATGGTCCAGGTAGTCAGGGATGAGAGAGATATAACCTATCGCACCGTCTATTTAGACACGCCGACAAACAGCATGTATATAGCCCACCAGTGTGGACGTACAGTAAGGGAGAAGATCAGGGTGCGCTCGTATGTATCGTCAGATCTGACATTTCTTGAGGTGAAGAACAAGAGCAACAAGGGGCGAACAGACAAGAAGCGCATAGCAGTAACGTCGGTTGACAATCTTGCAGATGATGGAGCGGAAGAATTCCTGCACAAGCATGCGTGGTATAGTTTAGAGGAGCTGCATCCGCAACTTGAGAATAGTTTTCACCGTGTAACATTGGTAAACAAGGCGAAGACGGAGCGTCTGACAATAGACACTAACATCTGGTTCCGGAATATCCCCAACGGTAATGAGACGATATTGGACAAAGTTGCTGTGGTGGAGTTGAAGCGAGACGGCCTGACATTCTCGCCAGTGAAGGAGATGTTGAGGAAGCTGCGCATACAAAGAGCCTCATTCAGCAAGTACTGTATGGGATGTGCCCTCACGGATAGAACGTTAAGACAGAACAGGTTTAAGGAAAGAATAAGGAATTTATCAAAATATCAGAAAATACAAAGTTATGGATAAGCAATTAATCGACTTATTAATACGTTTTGGAGTCAATATCGTAGTGGTATTGATAATCATTTACGGTTTCTACTTTCCGAAGAGCAAAAGGAGAGACTACAGTTTCACGTTTACACTGATAAGCATCAGTATATTCTTCCTTATCTATATGTTGGGAGAGGTGAAGTTGAAAATCGGTTTCGCCTTAGGATTGTTCGCTATCTTCGGTATTATAAGATACCGCACGGAAACGATACCCGTGAGGGAGATGACATATCTGTTTATGATTATCGCTCTGTCGGTGATAAATGCGTTGAATGAGGATTGGGGAATATCCATTATAGCTGTTGTGAACCTTATCTTCATAATTTGTATCTGGATATGTGAAGGCAACCGGTTGCTTAAACACATCGCCTGTAAATACGTAAAATACGACAGGATAGAGCTTATCGTGCCGGAGCGTTATGAGGAGCTCGTGGCAGACCTGAAAAAGAGGACAGGATTGGAAATAACGAAGGTGGATGTGGGCTCTATTGATTTCATCAAGGATGCGGCGATACTGAAAGTGTATTACAAGCCGTTAAATCCGAAAGTTACAAATCCCGTTGATACGGTTATGAAAATACCTGATGAGGAGTATTAAAAACAGTAATGCAAGGTATGATGAAGAAGATTTTTACTGTCGCATTGTTGGCGATTTTCTGTTTGACAGAAGCTCATGCGGGAGATGATGGAGACTTAGGTCTTTGGGCAAATGTGGAGGCTCAGAAGAAGATAGTGAAGGGCTTGTCGGCTTCTGTCAGTGGTGAGATCCGCACGGCAGATGCCTTCAACCTGATGGACCGTTGGTCGTTGGAGGCAGGAGTGTCATACCGTATCAACAAATACCTAAAGACAGAGTTGGATTATGTATTCATAGATCAGTTCAACGACTGGCGATTGACGGATAAGGGTAATGTGATACACAAATACTGGTCGCCGCGCCACCGAATTATGTTCTCCGTAACAGGACAGGTAAAAGTGAAAAGGGTGGAGTTCTCATTGCGAGAGAGATACCAATATACCTATAGAGTAGGGAAGAACGTAGATAAATATGATGCTGATAGTAGGGAGCAGATTGCCGATGAGGAGATAAGCTCAAAATCGAAAAGTGTATTGCGCTCCCGTCTGCAAGTGGCGTGGAACATTAAAAAGTCTGGTTTTGAACCATACGCCTTTTATGAGTTGTACAACAATTTCAACAGTGGGTTTGCGTGGGACAAAATGAGGTTTGCTGTGGGTACTGACTATAAGATCTCAAAGAAACATTCAGTAGGAGTGTTCTATTATTATATAAAGTCGAATGATAAGGATGAGGAAAACGGAAATGTTTTAGGGGTAAGCTATAAAATAGGACTTTGAGTGAAGAATGAAGAGTGAAGAATGAAGAGTGAAAAATTAAGAATGAAAAATGCGCCCCAGCATCCAAACGATGCGAGGGCACATTTTTAATTTAATTACATCCAATGTAGGGACTTTAATTTATTAAGTCCGCCACATCCACGTACAAGAGAAAAACTCAAGCGGAATGAATTCTTCACTCTTCATTCTTCACTCACTTACAGAACCACCTTGATTGCGGAGCCTTGGGCTGCGATAATGTAGAAACCTGGTGTGAGAGTGATTGTCGTTGAGCCTTGTGCTGCAACAGTTGATGTTACGACACGTCCTGCCATATCACATACAACGATACGGGAGCCGGCTTTCACGTTGGAAACGATTACGTTGTTTCCGTCAACACAGAAAGTGGCGTTGTCGTTGCTGTCAACAGTAGCGTTGTAGATGCCGCTTGAAACAGTTGAGTCGATAATGATGTCATTGATGTTGAATTTCACTGCATTGTTGTCAATGCGGAAAGCCACATCGTTGTCATCGTTGTAATCGTAAACGAACTTATAGACACGTTTCTTGGCACCGAGCGTCAGGTCGGCAACCTCAGTAGTTGTACCATCAACGATAGTGCTGAGTTTCACTGTCTTTGAGCTCTTGTCAGGGTTGCCAAGATACAGCGTAACAGTACAAGGTCCGGAAACCTCAGGAGTAGTAAGGTAACCGCCGCTTGCCGTTGTGTAGAACTGTATGCAACGGTCGGAAGCACCGGCGTCATCCTCTGTTGCCGGACCATAGTCCTCGTCTGTGCTTTCTGCATTGTTGGCAGCCGACATGGCGACTACCCTGACAGCGTTGTCACCGGAACCTATCTGCATGCCGCCGATTGTTACCAACTGGTTGGCACCGTTGAATACATTGGTATTATCAGTTATAGAGCCATATTTCTCATACCATTCCTCCGGCAGGGTGTAGAAGTTAGCCGTGAACAGGTTGCCACCGGCTTCTGCAAAGAACGACCATACCGTACCCTCGGTAGTGCCGAGCTCATTAGTAGCGTCAACTCTCCAATAGTAGGTGGTGTTTGCATTCAGTTCCTCAATGTAGTATTTCTTGTCTGTCAAGCCACTTGCCACCTGCTCCAAAGCAGTTGGGTCGGTACCGAGATATAAGTCGTATGTTAATGCTCCTCCATATTTGAGAGTGGTGTTCTCCCACGTAAAGGTAACGCCGGCTGCTATACCTACGGAGCTTTCATCCTCTGGAGACGGGTTTTCTGAAAGCTTAGGCACTGTCGGGTCATCGGAAGTGGCAGTCTCAAGTTCGGCATAGTCGGAATACAAACTCTCATCATCGTTGTAGGCACAAACTCTGACATAATATTTAGTGTCTGCGGTAAGGTCGGTTACCTCATATTCAGTAACACCAGCCTCAACACGTCCTGCCTCGGTATATTCGCTGCCGTCGGTGGAAATCTCAATGATGAAACCGTTGTCGGTGTTTTTGTTAAGTTCCCAGGAGAGTTCAAGAGAGTTCTTGTTGGAGATAGCGTCAAGGTTGATAGGCTTCTTGATGTAAGGATAATGAGTAACGATGCTGAACGAGTAGTTCTCGATGTTCATATAACCGTTTGCAGCAATTTCGGTAGCGTCGCTTGCGTTGTTAGGGTCAAGACCGTTAGCAATCTCCCATTCATCAGGAATGCCATCATTATCAGAGTCGGTAGGTTTCACGCCTCCGCTAAGTACGCCTGTACCACCATGACTGAGCGTCTTCTCTGTTGTGATACCGTTCTTTGTACCTTCAGTACCGAAAGAGGAGAGTTCGTCAATGAGATACTGGTCAACCTCGTCACGGACAGGGAGAACTGGACCGACGCTGTCGAGTATCCAGTAAAGAGCCTCCTCTGCCGTCATGATATTCGTTATTTCAGGAATCAACTGAATGGAGGCATTTGCTGTGTCGTTGTATAGAGCTATATCCTCGTTAAGAGTCTCACGGCTGTCCATCCAGGTACTGTATCTTCCGTCAGACTGCTTACCGCAGGTCTCATCCTGTGTCATTAGAGTACCGTTGAGAGTACCGTCCTTATCACTGTCATAATAGTTGTTGGGACCGTAGTATCGGAAAGTGGGAGTACCACGTGTGAAAACAGCAGTGGCACTGTTCCAGGGACCGTTTATGAAATAATTGCTCTCGATATCAGCCCAGGAGTCGCCTGTTGTGTCACCCATGATATAGCAGCCGCCGTTACCCCAGTTGTAAACCACATTGTTGACATACTGGTTGAGGCCCTTTACTTTCGGGTTACGTGTCTTGTTCTCGATATACAGGTTACGGTAGAGAGTAACACCACCTGTGGTCTGGATAAGCCCGCCGCAGGAGTGGTCTTGCAAGCCCTGACCTATAATGGAGTTCTGGATAGTGATGCTGCCAAGGTCACCCTTATTGTCAGGGTTAACGGAGAAACACTCGTCCTTGCCCCACAAAGCCGTAACATGGTCGAAAATCATGTTAGTACCGTTGGCGATACCGCAGGCATCAGAACCACTCGTACCGTCTATACCCATACGGAAACGGATGTAGCGCACGATAAGGTTGCTTGCCCCGGAGAAGCTCACGCGGTCGCCATACACCTGAATACCCTCACCGGGAGCCGTCTGACCGAGGATGGTGTTGTTGCCGCTGAAAACGAGGGCAGAAGTAAGGTGGATTACACCGGAAACGTCGAACACGATGATACGGTTGGTGCCGCTCACCGCATTACGTAATGTACCCTGAGTGTTAGTGTCTTCGAGGGAGGTGACATGGTAAACGGAACCGCCACGGCCTCCGGTAGCATATCGCCCGAAACCCTGTGCGCCCGGGAAAGCCAACAGGTCGCCGTCATCGGCAAAGGCATTAGTGGAAGCCAATGCCAACAGGCACACTGCGAATAAAAATAATTTCTTCACGTTATTTTATTTAAGTTTGTTTTTAAAATCACACTCCCCACGCAGACAAGTGTTTTGAGACGTGGGGAGGTGTGGTGTTTCATGCGATAATCATGGGGTTGAAAAAATAACCATGATTTGTCAGCATGAAATAATTTCGGAATTACTGGAAAAGTTTCTTGCCGTTCTTGATAACAATGCCTTTGTAGTTGCTGTCAACCCTCATACCCTGGAGGTTGTAAACAGGAGCATTTACATCATTTGAGAGAGTGAGGTTAGCGATACCTGACTCGCCAGCCGGCTCGATGGTAATGTACGTGTAGTAAACCTCCATCTTATCACAACCTACGCGCCATACTACATCACCCGTGCCTTCGTAAGTAGTTGAGAACTTCTGATATCTCTTAGCTGTGTAATCAGGAGTATCTTCAAGAGAAATCATCTCACCTGCCTCACCATCAACAACAGGAGTAACCACAGGGTGTAAGTTTAAGCAATAACTGCCTTGAGTTGAACCAGCCCAAACGCTTATTGTGCAAGGACCAGGATATGCTGGCAACTGGAGGTAAGTGTCCTCACGGCTTGCGCTGTTTGCATTACGTAGGAAATTCAGACCGTTGTAAGCCGGAACCCAGTCATCTGCTGTCAAAGCATCGTAGTTTGTGCCTTCAACATATTTGTCAAAGTCAGTAGTTCCCCAATTG
>JAJQAR010000134.1:0-2746 GCA_021203705.1 Prevotella sp.
GTCTTTATGGTCCCCCTGGTGTGGGCAAGACAAGTCTTGGCAAGAGTATTGCTGAAGCGATGAAAAGAAAATACACGCGTATCTCTCTCGGCGGCCTTCACGACGAGGCGGAAATCAGGGGGCATCGTAGAACATATATCGGGGCTATGCCCGGACGTATCATTAAGAGCATCCAAAGGGCAGGTTCATCAAACCCTGTATTCATCCTTGACGAAATTGATAAGGTTACACAGTCAACGTTCAATGGCGACCCTGCTTCGGCTCTGCTTGAAGTGCTCGATCCGGAACAGAACCATGCCTTCCACGATAACTATTTGGATGTTGACTACGATTTGTCG
Source organism: Prevotella sp. (assembly GCA_021203705.1). Taxonomy (GTDB): domain Bacteria; phylum Bacteroidota; class Bacteroidia; order Bacteroidales; family Bacteroidaceae; genus Prevotella. The sequence continues at coordinate 339 of JAJQAR010000134.1, forward strand.
AAAGTGCTGTTCATTGCCACTGCCAACGACCTAAACACCATTCCTCGTGCCCTACTCGACCGCATGGAGATTATAGAGGTAAGTGGTTACATAACAGAGGAAAAGGTGGAAATTGCTAAACGCCATCTTATTCCGAAAGAGAAGCAGAACTGTGGTCTTGATGATGAGAAGAAACTCACGTTCAACAAGGCTGCTATCGAGAAGATTATAGAGCAATACACCCGTGAGAGTGGTGTAAGACAACTTGAGAAACAGATCAACAAGACATTCCGAAAATTGGCCTACGCAAAGGCAAAAGACGGCGTTTTGCCTTATTACAAGATCTCTCCAGATGAGATTTATTCCCTTCTTGGTAATCCGCCGTTCTACCGTGATGTATATCAGGGCAATGAATATGCAGGTGTGGTAACAGGACTTGCATGGACGAGTGTAGGAGGTGAGATATTGTTCATAGAGACAAGTCTCAGTAAGGGTAAAGGCTCAAAACTCACGCTTACGGGTAACCTTGGTGATGTGATGAAAGAGTCGGCTGTCCTTGCCTTGGAATACGTTAAGGCGCATGCTGATGTTCTTGGTATCGACTACCGCATTTTCGACCATTGGAACATCCATATCCACGTACCAGAAGGTGCCACTCCAAAGGACGGGCCTTCAGCGGGTATCACTATCGCCACGTCTATTGCCTCTGCTCTCACACAACGGAAGGTGCGCAAAAACACTGCCATGACTGGTGAGATAACGTTGCGCGGAAAAGTGCTTCCTGTCGGTGGCATAAAAGAGAAAATCCTTGCCGCCAAACGTGCAGGTATAACGGAGATCGTGATGTGCAAGGAAAACAAAAAGGACATTGACGAGATTTCAGAGGAGTATCTTAAGGGTGTCAATTTCCACTATGTGGAGAATGTGCAGGAAGTATGGGATTTCGCCCTTACTAACGTCAAAGTCAACAACCCTGTAACTTTCGACATCGAGGAAGACAGCACAACGCAGCATGACATTTGAGCTTCAACATTCAGATTGTGGTTCTGACGCTCGTACAGGACTGATTACAACGGCTCATGGAGTGATAAAAACTCCAATATTCATGCCTGTCGGTACGTGTGGCAGTGTCAAGGCTGTTCATTTCAGTGAGTTGAGGGAAATGGTAAAGGCTCAAATCATTTTAGGCAATACTTACCACCTATATCTCCGTCCTGGATTGGATATCCTCAAAGCGGCTGGCGGACTGCATAAGTTCAACACATGGGACAGACCTATTCTCACAGACAGTGGCGGTTTTCAGGTGTTTTCGCTTACTGGCATACGCAAGTTGAAAGAGGAGGGCTGTGAGTTCCGTTCGCATATTGATGGCTCAAAACATATTTTCACGCCTGAGAACGTGATAGATACCGAGAGGATTATCGGTGCTGACATAATGATGGCTCTTGACGAGTGTCCTCCTGGCAAAAGTGATTACGAATATGCCAAGAACAGTTTGATGCTCACTCAACGCTGGCTCGACAGGTGCTTAAAGCATTTCAACGAGACAGAACCGCTATATGGATATGAGCAGTCGCTGTTCCCGATAGTACAGGGCTGTACGTACAAAGACTTACGGAGCGAGGCTGCAAAGTTTGTCGCTGACAAGAATGCTGACGGCAATGCCATAGGCGGTCTTGCCGTGGGTGAGCCTACGGAGGTAATGTACGAGATGATTGAAGTGGTGAACGCTATACTGCCAAAAGACAAACCCCGCTATCTGATGGGTGTCGGTACGCCCCAGAACATTCTTGAAAGCATTGAGCGTGGTGTGGATATGTTCGACTGTGTGATGCCAACGCGTAACGGTAGGAACGCCATGCTGTTCACGTACAGTGGCACGATGAACATGCGCAACAAGAAATGGGAGAATGACTTCTCGCCTATCGATCCTGACGGCTGTGAATTGGATAGGATACATTCAAAGGCCTATCTGCACCACCTGTTCAAGTCGCAAGAGATTTTGGCTTTGCAGATCGGCAGTATTCATAATTTGGCATTCTACCTGCGTCTTGTCACCGATGCCCGTCAGCATATCGAGAACGGTGATTTCGTGAAATGGAAGGCCTCGGTAATCGATCAGTTGGGCAGACGCATTTAAGTGATTAATGACATGAAAAGAAGTAACATCAGAAAATACAGAAAACTTCTGAAACTCTCACGGTGGCTGAGAGCACGCTTCAACTGGCTTTTCGTGTCATTGGCATGGCTTAAACGTAAGTTGAGGTGGATGAAATACCTAAACCCGTTCAGGTATTTGAAGATATTGGACTGGTATATCATCCGAAAATTCATCGGTACGTATTTCTATTCCATCATCCTTATTATCTCTATTTCAATAGTATTTGATGTCAACGAGAACCTCGCTAAGTTCGCTCAATATCATGCAC
>JAJQAR010000134.1:2756-7260 GCA_021203705.1 Prevotella sp.
ATCATGCACCGCTCAAAGCGATAGTATTTGACTACTACCTGAACTTTATCCCCTATTTCGCCAACCTGTTCAGTCCGTTGTTTGTATTCATCGCCGTGATTTTCTTTACGTCAAAACTGGCGGGCAACTCTGAGATAATCTCCATGCTTGCTGCTGGCGTCAGTTTCAAGCGGCTCATGCGCCCTTACATGATTTCAGCGGCGATAATCTCCATCCTGACATTCTGCTTGGGGGCTTACGTAATTCCGAAAGGTACGATTATCCGACAGAATTTCGAGACGATGTACAAGAACAAGAAAACGAATACATCGGCAGAGAATGTACAGTTGCAGGTTGGACAAGGCGTAATCGCCTATATGCAGCTATACGATGATAACCTTAAAAAGGGTTATGGCTTCTGCCTTGACAAGTTTGAAAACAAGAAATTAGTGAGTCACCTGACGGCTGCGGAAGTGCAATATGACACGATAGCGGATTCTAAATATCACTGGAAAGTGCGTAACTGGCGTATCCGTGAACTGAAAGGCCTGCGTGAGACGATAACAAGTGGTATGATGTCACGCGACACATTGATTATGATGGAACCTGCCGACCTTGTATTCTCAAAAGGGCAGCAGGAGACGTTTACAAGTCCTCAACTGCGGGCATATATCAGCAAACAGATTGACCGTGGCTCTGGAAATGTGGTGCAATATAAGGTGGAATATCATAAGCGCATCGCAATGTCGTTTGCCTCGTTCATCCTCACTACAATCGGACTGGCTCTGTCATCCCGAAAACGTAAGGGCGGAATGGGATTATATCTTGGTATCGGACTGGCGTTGAGTTTCGCTTACATCATGTTGCAGACCGTCTCGGCGACATTCGCCATAAATGCCAATACACCTCCAATTTTAGCTGCGTGGATACCTAATATTATTTTTGCGGTAGTTGCTTACTTCTGCTATAGAAAAGCTCCTAATTAAGATGAATTTTTACGATTTAGATTTAAGTGATAACGCTCTCGATGCTATCGAGGATATGGGCTGGGAAGAGTGTACCCCAATACAGGAAAGGTGTATTCCTGAAATATTGAACGGAAAGGATGTTCTCGGTATCGCTCAGACAGGAACGGGCAAAACTGCCGCTTATCTGTTGCCAATACTCAGCAGGTTGGATGAGGAAGATTTTCCAGATGATGCGACAAACTGCGTGATAATGAGTCCTACACGGGAACTGGCACAACAGATTGATCAGGCGATGCAGGGTTTCTCTTATTATATGCCTTCTGTGAATAGTGTGGCTGTATATGGTGGTAACGACGGCTCACGGTATGACCAGGAGAGTAAGGGCATGAAAATGGGAGCTGACGTAATAATAGCCACTCCAGGTCGCCTAATCAGTCATATCACCATGGGCAACGTTGATTTCAGTCGCGTGTCATTCTTCGTCCTCGATGAAGCTGATCGCATGCTTGACATGGGTTTCTATGATGATATTCTAACTATCACCAAACTATTACCCAAGACTTGTCAGACAGTGATGTTCTCTGCCACAATGCCTGAAAAAATTGAGGAACTCGCAAAGACTATCCTCAAAGAACCGATAATAGTAAAACTGTCTATCAACAAGCCTGCCGACAAGATTAAACAGTTGGCTTACGTCTGTCACGAGAACCAGAAAACGGGCGTGCTGAAAGACATTTTCAAGAAATACGGTCAGAAACGTGTACTTCTATTTTCATGCTCCAAACTGAAAGTCAAGGATATAACCCGCACTCTGCTGTCAAGAAAAATCAACTGTGGTGAGATGCACTCCGACTTGCAGCAAAGTCAGCGTGACGAGATAATGTATCGCTTCAAGAGCGGACAGGTGGACGTGCTTATCGCTACTGATATCGTGGCACGTGGCATTGATATAGATGACATTTCTATGGTAATCAACTATGATGTGCCGCACGACTGCGAGGACTATGTTCACCGCATTGGAAGAACGGCACGCGCCGACAACGACGGTATTGCGATCACCCTAATCCGTGGCAAGGAGATTGAGGATTTCATGCGCATCGAGAAATTTCTCGGCTACAAGGTAGAAAAAGTACCACTCCCCGATGGTCTCGGCACGCCCCCTGAATACAAACCCCTACCCAAGCCCAAGAAAGGTTTTCGTGGCAAAGGGAAAGGAAAGAAAAACGCAAGCCGACATACATTATTAAGTCCGCACGCCACGGATGGGCGTTCAAATGGAAGTAAAAAAAGCAAGAGTAAAGGGAAATGGCATGGCAAGAAAAATCGCCAGCAAAAAAGCCCTCAAGCAAAATCGAATTCTTAACTCTTAATTTTTAATTCATAATTTGCGAAGCACTGTGAAGCACTTTATTTTCGACCTCGACGGCACATTATTGAACACGCTTACCGACCTGTCTGCAAGCGTGAATCACGCCCTGCGCTCTTTCAATATGCCTGAACATACTGAAGATGAAGTCAGACAAATGGTCGGCAACGGCATTAAAAAACTCATTGAACTTGCCATTCCTGACGGTCTTGCAAATCCGCAATTTGATGATGTGCACAAAGCATTCATGGCGCATTATTTAGTACATAGTCTGGATGCCACAAGACCTTACGATGGCATTATGGAGATGTTAGGCACATTGAAAAGAAAGGGCAAGAAAATGGCGATTGTCAGCAACAAACGACATGAAGCCACTGAACGGCTATGCCGCCATTTTTTCAGCGATTACATCAATGTGGCTATTGGCGAGAGTGACAGAATTAAAAGAAAGCCAGCCCCCGACACGGTTATCGAGGCAATGACACGTCTCGGTGCTGACAAAGACAATACTGTTTATATCGGTGACAGTGATGTTGACATCGTAACTGCCAAAAACAGTGGCATCCCCTGCATCAGTGTCCTTTGGGGCTTCCGTGACAAGGACTTCCTCCTCCGTCACGGTGCCACAACAGTAATCGAATCTCCATCCGAATTGCTTGACCTCTAAGTACACATCACATCTCTCACCTTTCAACATCAATCAAACATATCCCAAGCAATAATCATTGTCAATTCCCAATTCTCAATTCTCAATTTGAAAAATTTTCTCCGAAAATTTTTCACAGGCTTTCTAAGCAATACAGGGGGTGCACATATATGCGCTTAGTTTCATTCGGATGCTTATCGTCTTCGGCATCCTTAAACTCTATTATACCAAAATTCTCCAACGAACACCGCTTGCCGACAAGTAAATGCCTGCGCCGCATGAACAGACGCAAACTTTTCATTTTTCCCGAAACACCCGACTTTATTTCAACTGGCACTACCTGCAAATCCTTGGCTATGAGATAATCAACCTCTGATGTGGCATTATCAGTGGTATTCTCCCAATAAAACAAGTCATGTTCAACTCGTGGAGACATATTCTTTAATATTTCCCAACCTGCCACCATCTCTGTTATTTGCCCCTTGTTGACTAAGTCTTGTGCAGCTCCCATAAGTATCAGTTCTGTAAGAGGACGTGCACCACCCATCTCCAAATCCAATATGCGTAGCATAAGACCAGAGTCCAAATAGTTGTACTTACGGAACTTGTTGTTCGTTTCTGCTCCCAAGGGCAGTCCGTTTCCTGCTGAGTGCTGCACCATCTTCACTATACCAGCATCGCTCAACATAGTTAACGCTCGCTTTACTTCTTCCGAACGGTAACCGCCCTCAACATGACTGTACATAAACTTACGCCCTGACTGCATTACCACACTTCGCAAAGTATTTCGAAGAAGTTGAGGATCTATCTTACCTCTGTACTTAGAGAAATCATCGTAATATGTCTGCTGTATATCTTCCTGCTCCTCCGCACTCTGCATATAGTCATGCGTCTTTACCCATGCTGCCACACTTGTCGGCATGCCTCCAACTATAAGGAAAGAGCGAAAATGCTGCACCAAGGCTTCATGTAACTCTGGCGGCAATGGATGCTCATAGTCTGCCTTACTTTTTGCTTCTACCCATTGACTCTTTCCCGAAGCTATAAGAAACTCGTCAAACGACATGGGATACATGAACATCGACCGTATCCTGCCGACACCATACGATGGCATATCCTTTAATGCAAACTCCAATAAAGAACCTGCCGCCGCAACATGCAGGTTTGGCATGTCCTCCTTGAATGCCCAAAGACTATGCAGTGCCTTTGGGCAAGCTTGTATCTCGTCAAGAAACAATAAGGTCTTGCCCTCCACGATTGGGGTATTCATCATCGTACCCAATCGTGTGGCTATTTCCCTTACATCACTGACATTATGAAATACCTTTATAAATTCAGGATGTGTCTCGAAATTAATCTCAATGAAGTGCTCAAACGATTCGCCCAAATACCTAAGTGAGCTTGACTTTCCTACCTGCCTTGCTCCCCTTATCAATAGCGGCTTACGACTTGTACTTAACTTCCACTTCTTCAAATCTGGATCTATATGCCTCTTGAAATACATAATATATCTATTTTTTGTTTGCAAAGATACATATTTTTGTT
>JAJQAR010000020.1 GCA_021203705.1 Prevotella sp.
ACTATAAGTGGAGCAAGGATGTGGAATATCTCGAAAAGGCTGTTCCGCTCCTTGAAAAAAGTGATTCTTGTTATGCTCGCCTTGTCGATGATACAAAAGATACTTATCTCTATGCTAATAGTATGCAGACTTCTCTCCGACGGATCCCTGTGGGAGGTGATGATGGGAAATATAAGACGTGGGAAGAGATGCTCCCTGTCTATGTGGAGGAGTTGGATAACTTGAAAGCGCACATCCATAGTATGCTGTTCCCTGATGAGGACAATGGACAGCAGATGGTTAATCCTACAGCACAAAATGCGGATATTACTCTGATAAGTGATTATTCAACGGTAAAGTTAGAGAAAGGGGCGCATCTCTTTGAGGGGCGTGATGAGACTGTCGATTCTCTTGCTGCGGAACTTGTTGGTCTTAATGCCCTCGTCCTTAACCGTGATACTACCCGTATCAATGGCGGTACGGTGGAGTTTGAATGTGCCTCTCCTGTTCAAATGCTTGTTGGCTTCTTCATTGATGACCAGGATAAGTTCGCCTCGCCTCCGAAATTAGAGACGGATGCCACTGGCAACGAGTATGGTCAGGCGGAGGCTCTCATCTCTAATGCCATCAGTATGTCTAACATGCCGATGGTGAATATCCATGCTTATCATCTTGACCCTGGTCACCATGTAATCAACCTTCCAAAGGGGATTATCATGGTCGCGGGTTTTACGAATACCGAACTAAATACAAGAGATGCCAAACTGAACGGTGGTAACAACGAGGTGGATTGGCTCTTCATGAAATAACTCTATGATGATGAATAGATTTCTTACTTTCATATTTCTGCTTGTCGCATGCTTGAATATTCAGGCTGGGAACAATAAAAAGTCGCAGACTGTAACTGATAGGGTGGTCAGTCAGGAGGTGATGGCGAAGGTGTACGAACAGGTCAGAACTCCGTATAAATATGGATTGGTGGTCGCACCTGAAACCAATAACCGTAAGTTCGACTGCCCTACGGTGTTCCGTGTGGATGATTCTTGGTACATGACTTATGTTTGTTATAATGGCTCTGGCGGTACTGATGGCAGAGGCTATGAGACTTGGCTTGCAAAAAGTGCCGACTTGCTTCATTGGGAAACATTGGGCAGGGTACTCGCTTACGGTGAAGACTGCTGGGATCTTAACCAGCGTGGCGGCTTTCCGGCTCTCATAGATTATGAGTGGGGCGGCTCTTACAACATTCATAAATTCAATGACAATTACTGGATGACGTATATTGGTGGCCCTGGTTCTGGTTACGAGGCTGTTAACGCTCCGTTGAGTATCGGCTTGGCTTCCACTGCTGATGATGTGACAACGGCTCATCAGTGGACTACTTACAGTAAACCGATTCTTACCTACAATGAGAAAAAAGCGCAGTGGTGGGAGCAGATGACGCAATATAAGAGTACTGTTTATGAGGTTGACAAGAGCATTTTCGGCTACCGTTTTATGATGTATTACAACGCAGGTGGTAAGGATGCTACTCACCCGAAAGGGGAGCGCATTGGTGTGGCGTTCTCCAACGACATGAAGAAGTGGAAAAGATATGAGAACAACCCTATCTTCGCTCACGACAGCGATGGTACGATAACTGGTGATGCTCAGATTGTGAAAATGGGCAACCTTTACGTGATGTTCTATTTCTCTGCTTTCAATCCTACAAGGGATTACTATGCTTACAATACTTTTGCGGCAAGTTACGACATGATCAACTGGTACGATTGGGAGGGGGATGACCTTATAATCCCTTCAAAACCGTATGATGAGATGTTTGCTCACAAGAGTTATGTGGTGAAATATAATGATGTGGTGTATCACTTCTATTGTGCCGTCAACAATGCCGGACAAAGGGGTATCGCTGTCGCTACGAGTAAACCGATGGGTATCAGTGAGGTGACTTTCCCTGAACCAAATCCAACTGGAAAACGCTACTCTAAGTCGCTCAACGACAACTGGAATATCTCTTTTGACGGAAAGTCGTTCACGAAGGATATCCCTTTCAACCTTGATGATTATTATGGTGCTCTCCAAAAGGAGCATGGCAACCTGCATGGCGATGCGGTGTTCACCAAGTCGTTCACCGCTCCTGACTTAGACAACAAACAGTATTTCCTGCGCTTTGAGGGTGTCGGCACGTATGCTGAGATAATTCTGAACGGTAAGAATTTAGGAAAATTCGACATCGGGCGCACCACAGAGACGATTGATATTACAGAGGCTGTCCTTAAAGGAAAAGAAAACAGTCTGGAGGTGAATGTGTCTCATCCAAGTGGGATAACCGACATGCCTTGGGTTTGCGGTGGTTGCAGTTCTGAATATGGTTTCAGCGAAGGCTCGCAACCGTTCGGCATTTTCCGCCCAGTGGTGCTTGAGGTAACTGACAAGGTTAGAATTGAACCGTTTGGCGTGCATATATGGAATAATATGGCGGCGGATAGCGTATTTATTGAGACGGAAATTCACAACTATGGTAATGACCGTGCTGAAATAAATTTCACCAGTAAGTTCAGTGAGGCTACTGGCAAGCAGGTGTTCCGACTTTCTGAGGATGTGATCTTAGAAGCTGGCGAGACTAAGACGATACGACAGGCTGCGTCAATCAATGATCCTCATCTGTGGAGTACTGATGATCCTTATCTCTATCAGTTGAACAGTATCATAAAGCGTGATGGTAAGGCTACGGATGACCTTCTAACACCTTTTGGCACAAGGTCTTTGAGCTTCCCATTAAGCAGGAATGATGGTGTCAACCGTTTTTTGCTCAACGGAAAACCTGTGTATATCAACGGTGTCTGCGAGTATGAGCACCTGTTAGGACAGAGCCATGCTTTCTCAGACAAACAGATTGATGCTCGTATCAAGGAGGTTCAAAATGCGGGCTTTAATGCTTTCAGGGATGCCCATCAGCCGCATAATCTGCATTATAAGGAATTGCTCGATAAGGATGGAATACTGTGGTGGCCTCAATTTTCTGCTCATATTTGGTACGATACTCCGCAGTTCCGTGAGAGTTTCAAGCGTCATCTCGTGCAGTGGGTGAAAGAGCGTCGCAACTCGCCTTCCATAATGTTGTGGGGCTTGCAGAATGAGAGTACTCTCCCTGCTGACTTTGCCAAAGAATGCTCTGACATTATCAGACAACTTGACCCTACGTGTGGTACGATGAGGCTTATCACTACTTGCAACGGTGGTGAGGGAACTGATTGGAATGTGGTGCAGAACTGGAGCGGTACGTATGGCGGCAACATAGAGAATTATGGCAATGAACTGAAACAAGCTGATCAGTTGCTCAATGGTGAGTATGGTGCTTGGCGCACTTTCGGCAATCATACGGGTATGGATTATACTGAGGAAAAGCAGTGTGACATCCTTGAACGCAAAATGCAACTTGCAGAGTATGTTCAGGATAGTGTCTGCGGTCAGTTCCTCTGGCCCTTGCAAAGTCATGATAACCCTGGACGCAGTCAGCCTGATGAAGCTCTGAGGTGCATTGACAAAGTGGGACCTTTCAACTACAAGGGTATCTTCACGGCTTGGGAACAACCTACCGATGCTTTCTATCTTTATAAGTCGCGCTATATCTCTGCTGATAAGGAACCTGTTGTTTATATCGTTCCTGCTATCCGACAGGACAGTATCAGGGTGTACAGCAACTGTGAGGAGGTGCGCCTCTCGTGCGGTGACTGGTCGGAGACAAGAAAGAAAGGAAATGATACTTCACTCTATACCTGGTATAATGTGAAATTGAATGGTGATATCCTCACTGCAACGGCTTATCATAATGGCGTTGAGGTGGCATCTCAGTCTATGGCTCTTGATACTTATAAGGATTGGGATGAGAGTGTATTAAAGCCTGAAAATGGTTATAAGTATCTATACAATCTCAACTGTGGTGGTGATGATTATACTGATTCTTTCGGTAATACGTGGTTGCAGGACAATACGCAATGGTCGAAGTCATGGGGCAATAAGTTCCCTGATGAGGTAAGTCCTTACCAGACTTCTCAGACGTGTAACAATTATTTGCTTACCTCTCCTATCTTCCGCACCTCTCGTTTCGGACGACATGCGCTTTCGTTCTCTTTCCCTGCCAATCCTGGCGACTATCGTGTGGAGTTGTATTTTATTGAACCGTGGTATGGTATCGGTGAAAGTGAGACAACGGATTATGAGGGCTTACGTCTGTTTGATGTGGCTGTCAACGACAGTGTTTATATCAAAAACCTTGACCTTTGGGCTCAAGCGAGATATGGAAAACCGTATAAGCGTGTGGTGAATGTTCATAATACTGGAAACAGTATAAAAATTGACTTCCCGAAAGTCAACGCTGGACAGGCTATAATCTCTGCCATTGCGATTGCTACGGAGAACAAGTATGGTGAGGCTGACGGTATTGATATTGCTGCAAATAATGTGTCTTCCGAAGATAAAAATATGTGGGAGAATTTCGACAAGGATATCCTCACGCACACATCTGATAGTTTATTGCCTCCTCGTAGTGACAACTCGATAACGGTGAATGGCTCTCTCTCAAATGGTGTTATGACATGGAAATACAATGTCGGGGTAGCAAAAGTTTACGCTCTCCGTTTCCGTTACTACAACCCTAAGAAAGAAAGGGTATTCCACGTTACAATATCTGATGCCAACGGTGTTGTTTACAAGGAGGATGACATCACTTTCGTGAAGACTCCCGAGAAAATTACCAAACGCCGTAACACGAGTATCACTACGGGTACACAGACTAATGCTGGCAACTACATAGTAACGCTTTCTGGCGAGGGTATCGACAAGATGATCTTCGACCAACTGACAATAGAATGACATAAACTTGATAACATCCGAACGATGAGAAAAATATTGATTATATCCATATTTATAGTTTGCTCCCTTTTTGCAACGGCGCAGGGACATGATTGGGAAAACCAGTATGTCCTGTCTAAAAACCGTGAACCTGCAAGGGCGACTTTTGTTCCGTATCTCGATTCTCCCAGTGATATGTCTATGTCGCTTGACGGCAAATGGAAGTTCAACTGGACGAAAACTCCTGATGAACAACCTGCGGAGTTCTATAAAACTGACTTTGATGACAGTGCCTGGACAACCTTTGACGTGCCTGGCGATTGGGAGGTGAATGGCTATGGTACTCCCATTTACAGCAGTTCGGGTTATACCTTCAAAATCAACCCGCCTTTCGTTATGGATGAACCACGAAATACTTATACTACTTATATCGAGAGAAATCCCACTGGTTGCTACCGCCGCTCTTTCACGCTTCCCACAGAGTGGAGCGGCAAGGAGGTGTTCATCCATTTTGGCTCGGTTTCAAGTGCTTTTTACATCTATGTCAATGGCGAGGAGGTGGGTTATTCTCAAGGTGCTATGGAACCGGCGGAGTTCTGTCTGACACCGTATCTTCATAGTGGCGACAACCAGATTTCTCTCAAGGTACTGAAATATTCCGACGGCACCTATCTTGAAGATCAGGATATGTGGCGCATCGCTGGTATTCATAGGAGCGTGTATCTCTATGCCACGCCTGATATCCGCATCGCTGACTTTGGGGTGAGAACGGAATTAGATAATAACTATGATAATGCCACTCTTATTATCGACCCGAAACTAAGCGTTACGGGAAAACAGCGTGGTGAGGGGTTCAGGATAGAAGCCCAACTGTTTGATGCCGACGGCAAAGCAGTACTCGACACAGCTCTATGGCAGGATGCTGTGCCTGTCCTCAATATCGACCATAAGGCGAAGATTATGAATGCCCGCAATCCGCAGCGTGGCTATCCTGCTTGGGGTTGGTTGAAGGCTGATATTAAATCTCCGAATAAATGGACGGCAGAGACTCCTTATCTCTATACATTGAAACTGTCATTGGTTGATTCTCTTGGTAATGTCGTGGAGCGTGCTGATACTAAGGTCGGTTTCAGAAAATTGGAAATAAAGGATGGTATGTTCCTCGTCAACGGCAAGCAGGTGCGTTTCCGTGGCGTTAACCGCCATGAGATGGATCCGCTCAATGGTAAGGTGATGACAGAAGAACGTATGCTGAAGGAGATAAAATTGTTGAAGCAGTGTAATATCAATGCTGTGCGCACTTGTCATTATCCCAACACGCCTCGTTGGTATGAATTGTGCGATGAGTATGGTATTTATGTTATGGATGAGGCTGACATCGAGGAACACGGACTGCGTGGACAACTTGCCAGCGATCCTTCTTGGGTGGCTGCGTTTTTGGATAGGACACAACGTTTGGTTATACGCGACCGCAATCATCCGTGTGTAGTGTTCTGGTCTCTCGGCAATGAGTCGGGCTGGGGTGCTAATTTCGCTGCCACGAGTGCATGGATTCATGAGTACGACCCTACTCGTTTCGTGCATTATGAGGGTGCGCAGGGAGATGATAACAAAGACCCTTTGGCGGTGGATGTTATCAGTAGGTTTTATCCTCGTGTCATGGATGACTACCTCAATCCTGGTGTTGCTGATAATAATGTGGAGCGTCCTGAGAATGCTCGCTGGGAACGTCTGCTCGGTATAGCCCAAAAGACTAATGATAACCGTCCTGTGCTTACAAGTGAGTATGCTCATGCCATGGGTAACGCTCTCGGTAATTTTAAAGAGTATTGGGATGAGATTTACAGTCATTCTCGTATGTTGGGTGGTTTCATCTGGGAATGGGCAGATGAGGGTATCTATAAAAAGCGTGATGATGGTAAGACTATGGTGGCTTACGGTGGCGATTTCGGCGACTCGCCCAACCTCGGGGCGTTCTGCATTAAGGGTATTGTTTCATCTGACTGTGAGCCAACGCCTAAGTATTATGAGGTGAAGGCTGTCTATGCGCCTGTTAAGCTGACACTCGACGGAAACAAAATAAATGTGATTAAGAGGGACGAGTATTTCTCTCTTGACAAATGCCGTTTTTTCTTCGAACTGACCGAGAATGGAAAGGTTACTAAGAAGGGTGAACTGAAGGATTTCACTGCTCCCGAACTGAAATATGATAATGATGCTGATGTCCGTCTGAACGTGTCTGTCGTGTTGGCAAATGCCACATTATGGGCTGACGAGGGTTTTGAGATTGCCAAAGAACAGTTCGCCATCAATGACCGTCTCACTTCTGCTTTCAAGGCAAAAGCCTTAAAGACAGGCAAGAAAGTTGATGTTGTGACTGCTGAAAAGTGGTTTGATAATGTGCGCCCTCATTT
>JAJQAR010000149.1 GCA_021203705.1 Prevotella sp.
CTTATATATGAAAAATATAACAAGACATAAAAATATGGGGAGATGGGTGATGGCTGTTACAGACGTTAATCATACTGAATGTTTTTCCAAATATAATTGCTTACGTTTGCTGATAATTCTGTCGTTTGTGATTACAGGTTGGGTGGGTATATTTGCGCAAAAGACAATAACCGTGGATTGGCCCTTTACGATAGATAATACGACCCTGTCTGAATACACTTATACTTCAACGATATTTAGATATGCGCCATCGGGTTTTACAGTCAGTGCTTCATATTCAAGTGAGATTACCCCTAAAGCAACGTCTCAGGCTGCCGATGGTTTGGGAAATTCTTTAAATCCGCCATTCACGGAGTTTTATATAATCACAGCAGATGGAAGCGATGAAAACAACAAGGCTATAACATTCAACATTACACCTACCATTGGGGATAGCCGTTACAAATTGAAGCCGACAGGCTTTTCTTTGGATGCGTATAGAGACGGAACTGACGGAGGATGTATAGAGATTTACCTGCGAAAAGGAAGCGGAACGGAAATACTTATTGCGGCATTGTATGGTTCTAGCTATGATGGTACGAGTTACAGTGTGCCGACTGGTAAGTTATATCGTCTTAACCCATCTCAAGATACTGACGGCAAATATACAACACCAGATTACGTATCAGACAGTCTTACTTATAATGCCTTCTCGTCAACATCAATAAGTGATTATTTTAGTGATGAGGTGTCAAATGAAGAGACATTATCCCTTGTGATAAAACCTAAGGGGTTTAATAGCGGCGGTGCGAAGACATTGGGGCTTCGCAACATAACGCTGACCTGTGAGTTGGATTATTCAGATACCTACGCCCCTCTATATGAAGAGAAGGAAACAGCGGGTGAGAAAGTGTCGCATAAGGCGGCGAAATGGTATCAAGAAAATATCCGTGAGCAGGGTGATTATGATTTTGTTGACACCTTTGATGATGAGAACAGGATGGATACCCTTGAGAATGATGTCGAGGTTCAGGCGACGCATATATATGTCGATACCATATACATGAAGAAAGGAACATCCATTGACTTGTTGATTCCAGGAGTTAAATATGATGGCAGTAGTTGTGCTATCAATAACTATTTCCGTTGGTTCAACTACCGCAATGACAAGAATTTTTATTTCGGAGATGGACAATCAGTTGAGAGTGGTGATAATAGAACAGACCTGTTGATACCTGTAAAAGTGTCTGATTATGATATAATAGCCTGGCGTTTTGCAAACGGATATGTAAGCGGTTTGTTGGCGAGACCATATGGTACAACTGACATAAATGGTAATACGGAAGATTCACAGACGAAAACGTTAAGGAAAGTGTCGTTCTATTATCCGACAGATACGGAGTTTGATGAAGTTAAGAATAACTTAGGTCAAAGTGACAATAAATATTATTCCGTGGCATGCGACCTATCCAATTACACGGATTTTAGCAACAGCACATACGTGGCAAATGCGGGAGGAAACGATTTCGAATTGACAGATGACGCAACATATGCTGATACTCCAAAACCACAAATATATTGTGAACCGACCTTGATGCAGAGGGTGCTGTTCTATATTATCGGTATAGATGAAAGTACAAGTAAAAACGATTTGCCGGAAGATTTTCAGTATTATGGTAATTTGTTTGATGAGGCTTATCAAGGAGGAATGAACGGAGAAGGCAAAAAATATCTTGAGGAGTATGAAATAACGTTCCCAAGCAAGAGAATTTCCGATCATACAGATGAGCTTGTGGCACTGTCGAAAGACGCACAGTCGTATGCCTTACCAGGAGAGAGTGATCCGACAACGACGAATTTGAATATTGCATTTGCGGAAGATGAAGATAACGGATTAACATTGAGTCCCACAACAATAACTGGTGCAAACAGGGTGATTCAGTTTTATAAAGGAACATCAGGTTCTCAATGGAGTGTAGCCAATAACAGTAAGGCGACAATACTTGTGACAAAGACGGTTAATAATAAAACTTACAATATAGCGCGATATAAGTTGACATTCAAGGATGCATGTGTTCCTCTTACAGAGCCACAGATAGCCGTGTTGGACACACTTAAGAACGATTCACTTTATTGGTGGGGAAATATGAAATACCGTTCCAAGAGTTATATGAATGAGAATTATGACCTTGTGAACTCGCTATGGTTTGACTATGGAACATACGCAACGGATTCGTATAATGCTCATACGATATTCAAGACAGCATCAGAAAATAGTAGTGATAATTGGCCAGGACAGTATCAGAACTATCCATTCCCATTGAAATGGAACAATTCAAGTTATGCTTTTTACGATGGCTCATACGATGTGAATTATTATAATAGTAGTAGGACAAAATCTCCATTAGATAGTAATGAGGATTACCGCAACCAGACGTCATTCTGTATGTATGAGATTGTGAATGACTATGTGGGATTTGGAGAATTGAATAGTGGTATTACCCCACGAATGCCAAAATACAGCACTGTGAGGAACAGTGAGGGCAGTTGGTTATATATAGATGCATCCGACCGTCCTGGTACGGTTGTGGAGTTGGATCTTAACGAGAAATTGTGCCAGGGATCCGAGGTGATAGCTACCGCATGGATGAAAAGCTCTGGATATAACCCATCAAATGGAACTCCTGAGGATGATGCCGCCGTGATGTTCACGATAATGGGCGTTAGAGTTGATGAAGCAACGGGAAAGGAAACGCATACTCCAATATACCGTCAGAATTCAGGTCAGATTAGGACAACCAATCTTCTTGTAAATAATGAGACGGATGAAAACGGAGAAACTTTACCGCAGAATGTTTCCGGAAAGGGAAGCGGCACTAACGAGTGGTTCCAGCTATATATGTCGTTTGTAAACAAAGAAGACAATGACTACGACTATTATACAGTAAGGATAGACAACTGCTGCGCATCGACGAATGGAGGCGACTACTATTTAGATGAGATCTCGGTGTATGTGGTGCACCCAGCGGTAGATGTGGCACAGATAGAGCCGGTATGTACGAGTGATGACACAAAGGGCTATGCCCCGATAAGGTTGGATATCGATTATGAGTCACTAATGGGTTGTTTTGGACTGGACTCGAGTGATTATAATAGTGAGGTTGAGGAAAGTGATGATGACGGAGATGGGCTAAATCAAGTGTCGAAAAGAAGGGCAAATGAAGAAATTACTGAACTCGATGACGTACCTGATCCTGATGATACAGAGACGAATGATTCGATAGAGTCGATAGATTTCATAATCATAAACAAGTACAAGTATGAGAAATATTTAGCAAGTAGCACGGAGACGGATTCCGTTAAGGCGGTAAAATATGCTATAGAGAACTCTATAGATACGCTGTACTATAGGGTCAAGACAACATCAAAAGATGATGAGGGAAATGAAGTTGAGACAGATTCAATCGTAGGGACAGCATATCCTACGTTGAATTTCTATCTGAAGTATCTCAAGAACGTGGAATATGATGAGGAGACGACAGGCGAGAATTACCCTGTTGACAGTCTGATTTACCGCAGGACAGACAGTTCATCGGGATTGGAGTTGTTATCGGCTGACTTTTACAGCGACATCTCGGCATACACGCCATATATGATAGTACTCAAGTTGGCGAGTGTGGGCGAGAAGGATGAGAAAAAGTTGGATGCTTTCGCAAGTCTCTTGGCAACCAGTTACAAGTGTGCGGTGAAGTCGGATTTCTCTGTTACTTCGACGACGAAGATCAGGGTGAACGGCGAGGTAAGCGACCCATCAGAAACGTTATGTAAGAATCAAGTAGTACATATCGAGCCACAGGGGACATACACCACAACAGAGGAAAATGAAGATGGTGAGGACGTTGAGGTAACCCATAAGATAGAAGGAGAATATTTCGACTGGTTTGTAGGATTGGTAGAGGAGTATGTTGCAGAGAATGAAGACTATGGCGGTGAGTCATTGGAGAGCGCACTGTCAAGTTACCGTTTGATATATCCGGATGAAAGCAGTCTTGCAAGTGAATACAGTACGTACGAGAATGACACTCTTAATGTTGACGGATCAGAGGAGAACAATATCCAGTTTACGGAGGATCAGTATGACCTATTACAGTCTTATTTGGTTAGCGGTAAACTTGCGCTACACAGTCAATATCTCGATGTGCATGTGTCTGACTCAGGTCTTGTATTGGTAATTCAACCAATCCCGATAAGTGACTATAAGGTTGAAGATGAAAACACCATGATATGCTTCGGTTATGTGCCGTTGGTACTGATGATAGACGGTCAGTCGCCGACATTGAACATGGGTTTCAGGGATGTGTCATATCCGTCTGACTTCACACCAGCACTGAGATTGGGATTAGAGCAGTTGAAGAAAGCGACAAAGGTTGCGAAAGAGGAAGATACGGAAGGCGATTCTACAGACAGTGAGGATGAGGATTATACCCCGATTACCGTGAATTTAAGAGACGCAAGTTATGTAGTGGAAGAAACGGAAGACGATGGCGAAGATGGTGATGAACAAGAAGGAGACGATTCTGAAGAGGAAGAAGAACAGCAGGTGGTTGACCACCTTGGCAGGATTGATGATATAGCGGAGGATGACAGTGTTAACTATGCGAAGCTGTACTTGGTGGGCACTAATGACACCGACTATGTGAAAATAATAGAGGCAGACAATTTCGGTTCATACGAGTTGGAGGTAGGAGAGATACTGCGGCTCTATGCCAATGAGAACAGCAAGGAATCAGATAAGGACGAAAGTGCTCCTACAAACAGCGAAGGAGAGGGTATCGGCTCATATATGCAGATATATTTCTATGACCATTTCGGAGACAGTATCAATGGCGATAAGTTTGTGCCGAAGGAGGGTTGTTATTACAGTATGACAGTGCATTTCGAGGAGAAAGATGCGGACGGCAAGACAATACCGTCGCCGTGTTATGGCTCATTCCCGTTGATACTGAAAGTAGTGCCAGAATATCTTGTATGGCAGGGCACGAAAGGCACGGAAAACTGGAACGACGACAACAACTGGCGGCGTGCGGACAAGAGCGAGCTCAAAAAATCAGAAGATGACGCGTATCCTACCAATGAGGAGAACAAGACCAACGGCGGCTATGTGCCGATGTTGTTCACCAAGGTAGTAATGCCGAAAGACAGCAAGGCGGAATTGTATATGGCAGGATTTGCGGAAGATGAAACCGCTGCAATAGATGATAATGTGGATGATGGAACATCCCCGACAAAATGGGCGTGGACGAATGAGGATGAGAAGAAGCCTACGAATATCTATCCGATTGGGAACAACATCATGTATGATATGATGGTGTATGAGGAAAGTAAGGCAAATGATGAAAATACAAAGCTGCTGACCACAAAGCCTTACAGGGTGAACCTGTGCGATGAGATACATTTGGAGACTGGCGCACAACTGCAGCATGCCGAGTTGCTGATGTACAACAAAATGTGGATGGACATCGCCATAAAAAAGAGCGAGTGGAACCTGATGGCGATGCCGCTCAAGGATGTCTATGTGGGCGACTGGTACACCAAGACAAGCGGCGAGGAGACTGCGGAATATTTCACAGACATAGATTTTTCAGAAGATAACGGTAACAGCCGTTACAATCCGTTGGTATACCAGCGCAGTTGGAACAGTGACTCCGCAACGATATATAGTAAGAGTGACACAACAAAGGTACAATCATACGCATTGACGGGTTGGTCATCGGTATATAACGATGCCTCAGTCGAACTTGTGCCGGGGAGCGGATTCTCCGTGAAGGCATATATAAACAAAAGCAGCAACGACTCGATAGAGTTCAGGTTCCCGAAAAATGATGACCATTATAATACCGCCAATGGATTGTCAAGGACAGATGCCGGCAGGTTGTGGTTATCCGATATGGTGAGCCGCGAGATAACTGAGCCGGAGGGTGACGGAAAGATCACATACGCGGAGTTAGACACACTGAAGATGACGAAAACATATCCGACTGTTGAGGGTTTCTGTCTTGTTGGCAATCCGTTCACGGCAAGCATGTCGATGGCGAAGTTCCTTGATGTGAACAAGGACTGCATCTCGAGTTACTGGTTTGAAGATAAGGATGAAGATAAGGAGGGTACCGACGGCCCGATAGCGGGAAATGGAACAAGCACATCAGATGGAGCGTCAGACAAACTGTTGCCTGCATACAGCGCATTCTTCGTTCAGGTGGATGAAAATTTGGTTGACTCTCTCAAGAAGAATGGACTGACGGTGATGTTCACGCAGGACATGCAGTCGGACACACTTGTCACCATAGAAGATGCTGAGGTAATGTCGATACGCGCCGCAAACGCAAACGGCATGACGAGTGCGGCATTCGGGTATTCAGACAAGGCGACAGACACCTACAGTGCCCGTGAGGATGCGATATTGCTTGAGGATGACTCATGGAAGAGGAGCGGCATGCCACTTGTATATACCGTTGCAGGCGACAAGGCAGTTAGCGTTAACACGTTGAAGAGCCTGAACGTGATACCATTGGGCGTATTCGCTGACGAGGGGTCTTCTTATACGCTGACATTCGTGGGTGTGAATAATGTAGAGGAGCCAGTATTGTATGATGCGGAACTGAATACGGAGACACCACTCACTGAGGGCTATACAATGACGTTAGAGGGTGCAACTCATGGGCGTTATTTCATCCGTACTGCCGGAAATTCGACGGAAATACAGGAGGTTACTCAGGAAATGCCAAAAGTTGTGGTTTACTCGCCGACAAGCAGGACGATTGTAGTGAGTGCGGATGAGGAGATTGAGAGAGTGGAAGTTTATGATATTGGAGGAAGGATGTTGAAACGTGCGAGCGCATGTGGAAACGCATGCACAATAGGTGATATCAACACCAGCGTAGCCATTGTGAAAGTCTTTACGAGCAATGGAACATGCGTTTCCAAATTAAGAATTAAGAATTAAGAATTAAGAATTCGTTTTTGCTTGCGTTTGTTGCGTGAATTTCGTTTCTCTGAAAACGAAGGATGACACGTGGATAAAGTTGGGATGAAAAATGACCTCCTGAAGTTGAAGGAACTTTTGGAGGTCATTTCGTTTGAGGATGTTTCATTTTGAGGTCATTTCATTTGGGGATATTTCATTTCGTGGTATTTAATTTTGAGGTCATTTCATTTGGGGATATTTCGTTT
>JAJQAR010000013.1 GCA_021203705.1 Prevotella sp.
GCCTTACCGTTACATCATCCTTGGAGACCCCAACGACATCGACATAGAAAGTTTGAAGAAAATCGCCCCCGTAAAGCAGCTAACCACCGAGGACATTTTCGGCTACTAAAAGTCAACAACCATATTATAAAAAAACCGCCTCTTGATATCTTTCAATAGGCGGTTTTATTTTCTCCTTAACTTAAATGAGTTCTCTATACTTGCTATATCATTGCTGAATAGCTTGTCGGTTTTTAACCTCTGCTCCACCTGCGTACAACTGTATATCACTGTGGAATGGTCGCGCCCTCCAACAAGCCGCCCTATCCGGGCATCGGGCATCTTTGTGTATTTCCGGGCAAGGTACATCGACACCTGCCGCACCACAACGTAGTCGCGCTTCCTGCTCTTGCTGGCAACTGCCGTCTGAGATACGTTGAAATGGGCACACACCTTGTTCAATATATCGTCAACGGTAACTGGCGTCTCCTCTAAGCTTACTGTCCGCTTAATTACCTTGGCAGCCAAATGCATGTCTATCTCACAGTTGTAGGTTATAGAGAAAGCAAGCAGGGAATTGATTACACCCTCCAAATTGCGCACACTGAAATTCGCATTCTGCGCTATGAATTCTATCACATCTTCTGGAATGTGCAGACCCTCTCTCTTTATCTTCCGATGTAGGATGTCTATGCAAAGTTTGATGTCTGGCTTCTCAAGCTCAGCGATAAGTCCGCAGCAGAACCTCGTGAGCAGACGCTCGTTCAAACCTTGCAAATCCACTGGCGGACGGTCGCTGGCAAGTATTATTCTCTTGCCATTCCTGAACAAGTGATTGAAGATATGGAAAAATGTGTCCTGAGTTGCCACTGCCGTCGCCCACTCCTGAACGTCATCCACTATCAGCATGTCTATCGTCTGATAGAAGTTTATAAAGTCGGGCGTCCTGTTGCTGACTACCGCCTTAGAATATTGCACTTGAAAAAGTTTCGCACTCACATAAAGCACACGCTTTTCCGGATACATCTCCGATGTGCGCATGCCAATCGCATTCAGCAGATGTGTCTTTCCGCAACCTGACGGACCATATACAAACATGGGATTGAACTGGTTGGTCTGAGGACGCTCCGCTATCGACAAACCAACAGAACGCGGCAACTTGTTGCTGTTTCCCTCCACGTATGTCTCAAAAGTCTTGGTCGCATCAAGATTGCTCACTATTGGCTGAGGCTTTGCTGCATCAAGCACCGTGGGCGATTGATTGCCCCGGGTAGTGCTGTTCTGCTTCCTATCGACTGTCGTAACCTGGGTTCCCTCCACATTGTTGGTAATCTGATGCGTCTTGTCCACCATCATATGATAATTGAGCCGTGTCTGCGGACCAAAACAACGCTGCAATACCTTATTCAATAATCCCACATAGTTCTCCTCCAAGTACTCATACACAAAAGAACTCGGCACTTGTATCACCAACGTCCGGCTCGCCTCACTGTACGACTCGAACTTTATTGGCATGAACCATGTTTTATACTGCTGCTCTGTGACATTCTCCCTTATCAGTGAAAGACATTTTTCCCACAAAGCATAGGATCTGTTTGGCATATCAAATAAGTTTATAGCATTTCTTGCTTTTCATTTTACCGTCTGCAAATTTCGGAAAAATTTTCCAAACTGAAAAATACCTTTTTTTATTCGCATTTTCTCAAAATTGCGTAAATGCTACAAATTTAATACTTTATGACGCTTTATGTATCAATATAGAAATTAAGCCTCTTGTATATTTCCAAGTATTTGATATTAAGCACTTTACAACGTCTTTCTACGTCTCGGCACTTCTAAACTAAAAATGCAATTTTTGTGGTGCAAAGTTGCGTATATTAGTGTCATTTGCGCTTTTTGACACTTTGTGATATTAAACACCGTTATTTATACTTTTTTTAAATTACACGGTTTTTACTTTATTTATCTTTTCTCCCAAATAACGAGAAATGTACATACCTCTTCGGATGAGTCCGCAGGTCTATCAGCAGTGAGTCAGCGGAGTTCATCGTATTACTCAAGTTGGTGTACAGCGCAGGGTCATGCATTAATAGCCCCATCGTGCCTTCCATGTTGTTGAGCTGTGACGTGAACGCCGCGACATTGGCTAACGTGGCATCGGCTTTCGCTACCGTGCCTGCCACGTCTATCGTGCTCAAATTCGCTGTCAGTGTGTTTGCATTGTCCAATACGCCGTTGGCTTTATCCATCATCCCCGGCACGTCTTTGTTCAATACGGCAAGCATGGTGTTCAGACTGCTCGTCGTTACCGTCAGATCATTCGTTATCGTCTGTACGTTGTGCAGTGACTGTGCCAACGCAGGGTCGGCAAGCAACTGGTTCAAACTGTATAATATCGAGTCCAACTTCGGCAACATGCTCTCTACGTATGGCATCATGTCGCTAATCTTACCCAATGCACCACCTTGCACCGCGCCATCTATGACATCACCGGGCTTCAATTGCTCCACCTCGCCATTGGCAAGCACTAAGTTCACCCTCACATTACCTAACATATCACTCACAATCTCAGCACTGCTGCCTTTCGGTATTCGCAACTGCTTGTCGATGCCTGCCTCTACTGTAATGTATTCAGGGTTGTCATAATTAAACTGTATATCGTTGACAACACCTACTTTGTAACCATCGGCGTATATCGGACTCGATGCCGCAAGTCCGCTGATGTCCTTGAACAATATCTTATAAGTGTTCGACGTGGAAAACATATTAAGTCCTTTCAGAAAACTCATTCCGAAATACAATATCACTAATCCACATATCGCCACAAGGGCAATCTTTATCTCTTTGCTGTAATGCTTCATAACTATCTCTTGTTTGACTTAAACTCTCTTATAGCCTCGTTCACATCCATCTTCTCGCCGTTCTTGAACGCTATGATAAACGCCTGAGGAAACTTGTCCAATATCGACTTCCGCAAACGGTATATCTCGTTGTAATCAGTAGATGCCCCGTATGTATATTTCAACAGACCGCCTTCATTATAAGTATCTACATCTCTCAATCCTTTCAACTGACTGCTTCCTGCGCTTAGCTCCTTACTAACAGCGAGTATCTGCACCTTGAACACAGGTTGATTCTTTACATCCATCTTAGAAGAACTGGATTTCTTAGATGATTTGTCACTTTTATCCGAGTTCTTTGTGTCCTGCTTCTTCTTGCCTCCCTTATCTGGCGTCTCTGCCAGTGTTGTAGGGGTGTATTCCTTGCCTGTGTCGGAAGCTACGTATGCTGACGACGGCACACCGCCTGTGTTGTACTTGTTCTTGTACTGCACGAATGCCTGGTATATGGCCTTAGCTATCTTTTCCACATTGTCGCTGTTGTTGAGGAATTTCTCCTCATCCGGCGTCGTGATAAATCCAAGCTCTATCAGGCACGCCGGCATCGAAGTCTCCCTTAACACTAAGAACACATCTTGCTTCACGCCCTTGTTCTCCCTTCCCAATGTGCTGCATACGCTGTTCTGAACGTACTTTGCAAGTTCTATGCTCTGCGCCATGTTCTTGTCATTAATGAACTCAAACATTATGGTACTCTCAGGCGAATTGGGGTCATAGCCCTCATAGTGCTGCTGGTAGTCCTTCTCTATCATGATGACAGAATTTTCCCTCTTCGCGGCACTCAACTTCTCATCCGACCTGCGCATTCCCATGGTGTAGGTCTCAAAGCCACGCGCTATGCGCCCTGCCGGCAGTGCGTTGGTGTGTATCGACATAAACACGTCGGCATGATTCTTGTTGGCTATGCTCGCACGCTCATGGAGCGGGATAAACACATCGGTCTTGCGCGTGTATATCACCTTCACGTCCTTACAGTTCTTCTCCACGTAACGCCCGAATGCCAACGCTACGCTGAGGTTGATATTCTTCTCATACGAGAACGAGCCCTTCGCTCCAACATCATTACCCCCGTGACCGGCATCTATTACTAACGTAAACTGCTTGTCGGCACTGTATGTCATTGCGCTGAACGACACCAACATCAACAGTATCAATATCATCCTTTTGATTATTGACACTGTTTTACACGTACAAAGGTAATATTTTTTATTAAAAAACTCCGACACGTCAAAAAGTTTTATCATTTATTAAGTGTATTTCCACCGATGCACAACCTATTTCACCGCCCATAGGGGGATTTTTCTTCTCTATTGTGATGTCCAATGTCTCTATCTCCGGCATTTCACCAAATATGCCTTTGCCAATCCTGCCTGCAAGATTCTCAAGCAGACAGGATGGCTCTTGCATCTTCTTATCTATGATTTCATATATTCTTGCGTAGTTTATCGTGTCACTCACATCATCGCTCTCCATAGCCTTCGTAACGTTATACTTGGCACGCACGTTCACTACAAAGTCGCTCCCAATAATACGCTCCTGTGGGGCAACACCGTGATAGGCCCTGAAATGCATACCGTTAACGCTGATGTAACTTGAACTGAGTTTCATCTCTCCTGCTTTTATCCGCAACGTGAAGCTCCACAGTTCTTGCAGATTAGACAACCTTCCTGATATACCAACGACTCATGGCCACATACAGGGCATTTCTGTCCCGTCGCCTCCGTCCCGTCTAATACGTATTTCTTCAAGGCTCGCTCCACACCATTCTTCCACGTGTTGATACTCTCGCTCTTCAACTGCAATGAACTCACTAACTTTATCACATTCTCTATCGGCATGCGGTAGCGCAACACGCCGGATATCAACTTGGCATAGTTCCAGTACTCTGGGTTGAACTTCTCGCTTAGTCCCTCTACAGTGGTCTTGTAGCCCCGCTTGTTCTCGAACTGGAAATCGTAACGGCTCTTGCCCGTCTCCTCATCCCTGTGCTTTATTATCTTCCCCTTCACAACGGTCTTGGGCAAAACTATTCCTTCATCATCATCCTGCAGACCAGTGAAAATCTCGTATGGATAACCGTCAAGCAGCCCTACAAACGCTACCCACTTCTCCTTATTGTTCTGAAACCTCACTACATCACATTCAAGTGTTTGAGGACGTATTTCGGTAACTTCTGGATGGCGGCACAACGGCAACTGTGAGACTGCGCTCTTGTCTTTATCTTTCTTCTCCTCTTTCTCCATTGAGATCATCACACCTGAACGCGAACCGTCCCTGTAAACAGTGCAACCCTTGCAACCTGATTTCCATGCCTCTACATACAGACGATTTACAAGTGCCTCATCAACAGTACTCGGCAGGTTAATCGTAACACTGATACTATGGTCAACCCACTTCTGTATCGCTCCTTGCATCCTTACCTTCATCAGCCAGTCAACATCATTGGCGGTGGCTTTATAATATGGTGAACGGGCTACTAACGCATCCAACTCCTCCTGAGTGTAATGCTTTGTGGTATCTATGCCGTTGATCTTCATCCACTCTACAAACTTGTGGTGATATACGATGTATTCCTCGAATGAGTCGCCGACATCGTCAACATAATCCACATGTACCTCCGCATCATTAGGATTTACCTTGCGGCGACGCTTGTAAACAGGCATGAAAACTGGCTCTATTCCGCTCGTGGTCTGCGTCATCAAACTGGTCGTACCTGTCGGTGCTATCGTCAAGCAGGCTATGTTGCGACGCCCATGTATCATCATATCATCATACAACTGGGGATCGGCTTCCTTGATACGGTTGATGAACGGATTGTTCTCCTCTCGCGTCGCATCGTAGATCTCAAATGCACCGCGCTCCTTCGCCATCTCCACTGATGAGCGGTAGGCTGACAACGCAAGTCCCTTGTGGACTTCCACTGATAAATCGGTGGCTTCCTGTGTACCGTATCTCAACCCCATGGCTGCTATCATGTCGCCTTCTGCCGTGATACCCACGCCTGTCCTACGACCAAGACTGCTCTTATGCTTTATTTTCTCCCACAAATGCCACTCTGTCTCTTTCACCTCCGCACTCTGAGGATCTTGCTTCACCTTCGCCATTATCATGTCTATCTTTTCAAGCTCCATATCCACAATGTCATCCATTATGCGCATCGCGTATGACACATGCTTGCGAAATAGATCGAAATCAAAATATGCATTAGCCGTGAATGGATTTACTACGTATGAATATAGGTTTATGGATAACAGCCGGCATGAATCGTATGGACATAGGGGTATCTCACCGCATGGATTGGTGGAAACGGTCTTGAAACCAAGATCAGCATAACAGTCGGGAATACTCTCTCTTATTATCGTGTCCCAAAACAACACACCTGGCTCAGCACTCTTCCATGCGTTGTGCACTATCTTCTCCCATAAATTCTTCGCTTTGACCGTCTGTCTTACTTGCGGATTCGTACTGTCTATCGGGAACTGCTGCACGTATTCCTTGTCTTCCGTGGCGCAACGCATGAATTCATCGTCTATCTTCACTGATACGTTGGCTCCCGTTACCTTACCTTCCGTCATCTTCGCATCTATGAATGCCTCACTGTCTGGATGCTTGATACTCACTGACAACATCAACGCACCTCGCCTGCCATCCTGAGCCACTTCCCTCGTAGAATTACTGTATCGCTCCATGAATGGCACAAGACCAGTGGATGTCAACGCGGAATTGTTAACAGGCGTCCCTTTCGGACGAAGATGAGACAGATCGTGACCTACGCCTCCACGACGCTTCATCAACTGTACTTGCTCCTCGTCTATTCGCAATATCGCTCCGTATGAATCGGCATCTCCGTCAAGACCGATTACAAAACAGTTCGACAACGAAGCTATCTGATGATGGTTGCCTATTCCCGTCATCGGACTCCCTGCCGGGATGATGTACTTGAAATGGTCGAGCAACGGAAATATTTCCTCCGCACTCATCGGGTTCTTGTACTTCCGCTCTATCCTTTCCACCTCCTTGGCTATTCGCCAGTGCATGTCCTCAGGCGTCTTCTCGTAAATGTTTCCGTAACTGTCCTTTAAGGCATACTTGCTGACCCATACTCTCGCGGCAAGCTCATCTCCTCCAAAATAATCCAATGATGCCTCGTTTGCCTCATCGTATGAGTAAGTTGTGTTTTGCTCCATGATTTAAGTTGTTGTCTTATAGCAGGCAAAATTACAAACATTTTTTCTAACTGAAAATTCTTTTTGACTTTATTACTTAACTTTTTTGAAAATTTTTCATTTCTTTTTCAACACAAAGTTTCCCAA
>JAJQAR010000161.1 GCA_021203705.1 Prevotella sp.
GTCTGCACCTCCGTTGTTATAGTCTTCCCAGCCAATGGTCTGTGGCATCTTCGTGTTGTTGCTCTGTGCACTGCGCCCGATGCCCATGAAATAGTAACGTGGGAGGAAATTCATATACAACTTAGTCTGGTTGGAATCGTAAGAGTCGCCTTTCTTCTCCTTGCGTACAAGATTCTCGGAATACCACTCTTTCAATGTCTCCAACTGGTCATCCAAATCCTGGCGCAAGTCAACTGCCGCACAACGCTCTCCGCCATTGGCAAGTAACGGGTCACTGTCGTAGGTAGTACTGCCAAGACCATATTTGTCGGCTACACGGAACTCCATGTTCTCACGACGCTGACCGTTGAGTTGCTTGAAACCAAGATAGTTGCAGGTGTTGCCGCCCCAACCGGTCAACTTCCATGTTGATGGGGCATTGTCAACAAGTTGGGTGCCTCCGTCGAAGAGCATCCAACGGCGCAAGTCCTCAAATCGCTTGCCCTCGTATGCCAACTCTATCTGACGCTCATAGAGGATTGCCGACATACATGCCGCCTGGTCGGAAGCTAAACTTGCCTGCAAGCCATAGTTGTTCTCTGCTGTATATCCGGCACGCGCCCTGATCTGTTGCAACAAGCTGACTGCCTCACTCATGTCACCTGCTCCGCAAGCCACTTCCGCAAGGTTGAGCAATACCTCTGCATAACGCAGCTCTATATACGGTTGTGCTGAATAGATGAAACCGCTCGTATTTGCAGCCGCACTGTAATTATACAACGGACTGGAGTTAACGTCGTAATCATCTGAACGTTTGCGTACGAAAATACCCTTTGAGTTTGAAAGCAGGTTGTCTGCTCCATAGCAGTTGGAACTCTCCACATTGTCCTGGTCGTCTTGGTCGGTGTACCATACATAATTCCATAGTTCATAGTTTGTACCGTAGTCGTAAGAAGGATTATTGAGATCGGCATCTGTAAGCGTACTGTTTCCACTGTATGCCCAACGGACACCAGGGAATCCGAATGTGCGGTAGAAACGTGGGTCGCGGTTCATAAACGGATAGTTGCTGTCATAGTCATACGATGATGCCTCAAGCAGCGTGTAGGTGTCTGTCGTGCCTGGCCGCTTTCCGTCTGCCATCGGGAACATGTCAACGAGCATTGCTGATGCGCCCTTACCTGTTCCTGTGGTGTTCTTCGGACGGATATAACGCTCCCAGTTGCTGTTCTTCTGTCCGTCGCCCGATTGTACCGTGTTGTATAACACAACGAATACCGCCTCTGGATTTACGCCACTCTGGTTGAACTGCAAAGCGAAGTCAGAGCCGTTGATGTTGTTTGATGTGGAGAACAAGCCATAGCCGCATGAGTTAATGGAATCAAGTTCTGCCTTCATCGTCTTGTAAGCGTTTGTCCAACGGCTTTGGTCATTGGCACGGTTGAACAACGGACTTGCCCAAAGCAGAAGTACACGCCCTTTCAATGCGAGGGCTGTACCTGTCGTAACATATCCCCACTTACTGCTTGACCAGCCACCGTTCATAGTACTTGCCGCAAGCATCTTCGCAGCCTTGTCGAGGTCGCTGCATATAAAGTCGATACATTCCTTTGCCGATGAGCGTGGGGTGTATGTGCTTTCCACAGGCTCCTGTACCTCTGTGATGATTGGCACACCGCCATAATACCTTACAAGATTATAATAGCACCATGCGCGGAAGAAATACACCTGCCCCAACAGTTCATCTTTCTCGCTGTCTGACAATGAGCCTCCCTCAATGCCTTCTATTACGTCGTTGACGTTACGGATACGGCCCCAAGCATTTGCCTGGATGTTGTTCGGCGTTCCGAAGAAATAGTCGGGCACGTCTGTTCCACTTATGATGTTAAGAGGACTTTGTGGGTCAACGAATGCGCCGAAGCCACTGTATTCCTCTGTTGACTTCGACTGGTCGTCGTCGCTTCCCGTTGACGGATACTGCCATGTAGGGTCGCTGTCTACCGTAGGAAGACACCAACTGTAGATATCGAACACACGGCGCTCCGCACCAGTGTAGTTGTTGTAGATATCCGTGCTTACGTTGTCGTAGTTTTTCTTCTCCTCGAGAAACTCGTCGCTGCACGCTGTCAAGGTAAGAGCACCGATAAGCCCTAAACCGAACAGATTAATTATATTTGTTTTCATATTCAATTCCTTTTTATCTACGTGATTAGAATGTCAGGTTTAAACCAACGGTAAACTTACGCAATGTAGGATAAGAGTCGTAAGAGCACATCGGATCTATGAAATGATCTGGATATGGATTGTAGAAACTCAACAGGTTCTGTCCTGTAACGTTGATACGGGCACTCTGGATACCTATCTTCTTAATCCAGTTGGATGGTACTGTGTATGCCAAGGTAAGGCGGTTCAATGTTACTCTCGTACCACTTACTCTCCAGAAAGAGGATGTGATGGCGTTGACGCTCTGGTATGCGAGGTTAGGCAGACTGGCGTTGCGGTTCTCTGCCACTACTAAGTTGCCTGATGCGTCGTATACATCCTGGTATGAATACATGTTGTCCACATTCCAGAACGATGGCATATTGGTAAATTCAAGGTCGCTGACACCACTGCCTGATTTCAATGCCGATGAGTCAATAAAACTGTAACCTCCCCATGATGCGCTGATCTGTGCTGTCAGAGAGAAGCCTTTATAGTCGGCACCGAGGTTGAGAGTAAATCCGTATGGATTGCTGCGGTTTGACAGACAAACCTGGTCGAGGTCTTTGTCAACCACTCCATCAGGACCGGAGTATGTACCGTCTGACTGTTGCGGGCCGCGGACATCCTTGTAGATAAGCATACCAGGACGTACCTCATCCTTGCTCATGCCGAGATAGGATGTGATGTTGTATTTATCGAAATACTCTTCAATGTCTTGGAAACTGCGGAACATACCGATACACTCCATACCCCATGTTCCGATATCAGTGCGCTTGCCGTACCTGATCTGACGGTACAGATAGTCGGTTACCCAGTCCATATTAAGTACCCTGTTGTCGGTGTAGCTCGTGTTAAGGCCTACCTTGTACTTGAAATTCTTGCCTATCTTGTCGCGCCAGGTAAGTTGCAATTCATAACCCCAACTGTCCATTTCTCCAAGATTGACGGCAGCCGACTGTGTTCCTACTGTTGCCTGGATTGCCTGACTGATGTTCATAAGCATCTCTCTGTTCCACTCACGGTACATATCGATGTTTACTGCCAAACGGCTGTTCAAAACGTTGAAGTCGATACCAAGGTTAGCCTTGTATACCTTATCCCAATGCACATCAGAGTTCACGGCGGAGTTGTTCTTGTTTATCGTGATACGGTTCTCGCTCTCGTTGCTCGTTCCCGTTCCGAATACTGGTCCTCTGTCGGAATCTTGTGCATAGACCTGCATCCACTGCCAAGCGGCGGTGTTGTCTCGTCCCGTGATACCAAGTGAGGCACGTATCTTCAGGAAGTCAACCCATGGTGCCGCTTTCTTGAACCAGTTTTCTTCTGATATTACCCAACCTGCACTTAATGATGGGAATGTACCCCAATAGTTTTCTGGTGCGAACTTCGTTGAGGCATCGGAACGCAGAAGGAACTCTACCAGATATTTGTTTGCGTATGCGTAGTTCACACGTCCGATGTAGGATAGTGTTCCTGCCTCTGCACGGGTGAATGTAACTACTTTCGTTGTTCCCTCAGCGGAGTTACTCTGACCGGTAGTGAACGGATATGGGTCGGATACGCTGCCATACAGATATTCGCTCTCTGTCTCTGACTTCTCTATTGAGAACAAAGCTCCTACACTGTGCTTACCGAAGTCGCGGGCGTATGACACCGTGAAGTTCATCTGGTAGTTGTCGGTTCTCGTCGTGGAGCGGTTCAGCATAGCGGGGTCTCCGTTGGCAACTGTACTGCTCACTAAGTTCGTTTCTGTCAGATATTGTGAGTAATCCTCATTTCCTACTGGTGTGTACAGGTGGTTGCCGCTACCTGGGCGGGTGAGCATCCTGTAAATCTCGTATTCAGAGCCATACTGGTTTGTCTTGTCGGTGTTTATACTCTTTGAATAGGTGAAACGTACCGTAAGACCTTGCAACGGTTTCCACCAACCGAAATCATAGTTGATACTTCCGTTGATGTTGATATTGGATGTCATCGTCTTACTGTAATCTCCGTTGTTGTTCAATACGGAATAAGAGTAGAGCTGGTCGTTGTCAACGAGTGTGTTACTGATACCGTATGCGGCAATCGGGTTGCCATCAACATATTCGGGGATGTAACGGGGACGGGTAAGCAGGATATTATAGTCCTTCTCGTTGCTTGTTCCTCCCACCTTAATATATGCTGTGTTCTTCTTACCATAGTCTCCCGATACGCTGAGGTTGGCACCAAGCCACTTGCTTACTTTCACGTCAACACCGGCACGGTAGTTCCAACGGTCGTAATCGAGTTTTCCAAGGTTACCGTCCTGATCAAAGTAAGAGATACTTGCGAAATAACTTGCCCTGTCGGTAGCACCACTAAGGTTCACGTTATGCTTTGTAGTGATACCAGTACTCCAATATTTGTCGAGAAGGTCATAGTTGAGACTTCTCATCGCTGCCAACTCGTCGGCTTGGAACAGGTCGGTCTTGTTGTTCAGTGTGGTGCTCGTTGGGTCGGCTGCTGCTACTGCATTGTAAAGTCTGCCGTACTCGTATGAGCTTAGCATCTTCGGGCGTGACACTTCATCCGTAAAACCGATAGTTCCACTGTAAGAGATACGTGGAGCACCGACTTTTCCCTTTTTTGTCGTTACAAGGATTACACCGTTGGCGGCACGTGCTCCATAGACGGCTGCCGAGGCGTCTTTCAATACAGAGATACTCTCCACTTCTGCCGGGTCGAGGTTATTGAATGCCTCTGCACCGAGATTCTGTGTAACGTTGCCTACCTTAACGTCGTTAGGATAGATATATCCGTCGATAACGAACAACGGCTGCTGGGCTGTACTTCCTACATCCCCAAGGGAGTTGGTGTCTCGTATGTAGATTGTGGCATTGTCACCTGGACGGGATTCACCACCACTGACACTAAGACCGTTGACAAGGCCGCTCAACGAACTTGCAAGGCCGCCTGATGATAAGTCTTGTATGTCATCCATCGGTACGGTAGCGACAGAACCGGTAAGGTGCGCTTTCTTCTGTGTTCCGTAACCTACTACAACAACTTCTTCAAGATTTTGTGAGTCTTCTTTCATCTGTATCTTTCCCCCCGGCATCACCGTCTGTGTAAGATATCCGATGTAAGAGATAACCACTTTGCTGCCCTTTGGGGCGGAGATGGTATATTTACCGTCAAGATCGGTTATTACGCCTGTCTCATTCTTCCCCTCTACTCGAACGGAAGCACCGATAATAGGGTCACCGTTCTCGTCTACAACAGTTCCTGTCACCGTCTGCCCCTGTGCGAACGATGATGTGGCAAACATTGCCATGCAACTGATGAATAAGCTGATTATGAATATTCTTTTCATAGATAGTATGTTCTTTTATTATGAATTACTCCTCAGGCAACCAGCGTGGGTCTCCTGTTCTCTTGGCTAACTGGGCAGAACCGCTTACGGTGAAGTCACCGTTGGTCGGGTCTTTGAATCCTGGGTCTTCTTCTATTGCCGTACCACTCGTGTCATAGTTGTCTACGCTGCCATCGGTACTCTCAAATTCTCCATCAAACATATATGTGTTGTTCAGGAATGTGGCATCGGAACTATTTATAGCACCTCCAACGAATCTGCGGCATACCTGGTTGTTTCCACAGTCAACGAAGATGCAATTTGTCATCACCCATACGGATGTCGACTGTCCGTTGAAACCGCTATAGTTACCCATCTGACCTGTCTTGGCGATGTTGTAGAACGTGCAGTTCTTGTAACTTACGTAATTCTTGTCATAGCCGGCACGTGTGGAACGCCCCGAATTGTTGTACTGCACGAAGTATGTGGCGTCTTGATCTCCTGCATTCCACAGCGTGGAGCTTTCGATCTCAAAATCGTTGATGAAACCGCCTGGGAAATAGAATGAGATGTTATTGCTTGCAACAGAACTGCTCGTATGGCGTATCACACAGTTCTTTATCAACAGCGTCTCAAGGCAATATGCCACCTTATTGTCATAAATAACATTCCCGTTTATGCCGTCGATGTTACAGCCGTTGATTACAATTGATTTCATGATGTTGTAATATGTTCCACTTCCTGTGGCTGAGTATATACTCTCGTCAGGTGTCTCACTGAGCTCTATCATTCCTGCCTTTGAAGCTGAACAGTCGAAGTCAACATACTTGATTGTCAATGCAGTCTGTGTGAGAATTGATACGGATGAGCCTGTATAGGTTATTTTCGCATGGTCACTCTGACTCTTGGTGCGCAACGTTACCTGCTTCAAACCGAAATCAAGGTCATTCGACAGCGTGTAGTTACCTCCTTGTTCAAGGTCATAGCATAGTGCTTCATCAATTGCCTCATCAGGAATAGGATTTTGGGCAAACCACTCGGAGAGATCGCTGCCATCGGGTATTGTGGCGTAGGTCTCCGTAAAACTGTTGAACTCAACCTCAGTGGTAGTCTCCGCCTCCTTGTTGTTCAGTTCCTCATTACCTGCCGTTCTGATGGTAAACTTATAGTTAGTGTCTTCTTCACGGGTAACAGCTAATGAACATCCATCAACAAGAGTATTCTCATAGTCGTCAACAGCCACTGGAGCATCAGGGTCGCTCATGTCATACACGGAACAGATGTATCCACCGGCTCCGTAAATTACTTTCCAGGTGATGACAGTCTTTGAGTTGTCCGTGGACGCCTCGATACTAATATCACCGGCAGAAGGCGACGACAGCGTGGTATTTGTAACACTGCTGCTGAATGTCTCTTCGTCAAAACCATCCTGCGCACAAGAAGTAAAGAGCAATACTCCTGCCGTAAACGACAATAGGGCGTATGCCTTTCTCTGTAGTGAAAAATGATTCTCTCTCATAAAATGATTTTTTAGTTGTTTATATTAATTTGTTTATTTAATCGACTTGTA
>JAJQAR010000115.1 GCA_021203705.1 Prevotella sp.
ATAACAATAAGCTAAGGGATAAAAATATCTTTTTCATAATAAATTTATTCAATTATGTATTATCATCGCACTTTGTGCGGGAACGGTTACTATTGGCCCTTCCACTGTGTCTATTCCATTCTCGTCAATAAGGATGTTACGGCATACAACGGTGTATTTGCCTTCCGGCACATCAACCGTCTGTGGCTGTCTTGCTGAGTTGAGAATAACTATTATATCATTCCATACGTCCCCTCCGGCGTTGTCTTTCAAACAGAAGGCTACAAGGTTGTCTTTTACGGGCAGGAACTCAAGGTGTTCTCTCACCTTTTCTGCACTGCCAAGGCGGAAAGCTGGATGATTTTTCCGCAAGGAAATAAGTTTGCTGTAATAGTCAAAAACCTGCGGATATTTCTCTAAGTTTGTCCAGTCAAGGTGGTTAATGCTGTCAGGAGAATTATAACTGTTGTGCACGCCTTTCTTATCTCTAAGCATTTCCTCACCACTGAGGATGAACGGTATGCCCTGTGATGTGAGCACTGCCGTCTGTGCCAACAGGTCAAGACGGATTATCTCGCCCTCTGTAATGTGATGAATGCTGGCACGGAGACGGTCGGTGAGACACATATCATCATGGCAGCTTACGTACGCAATCATCTGACTCGGCTCGTTGGCCCAGGCCTCCTTACTGTAATTCACCTTCGTCATGTCAACCTGCGGATGGGAGATAGCTCCTACTATGCCGAATTTCAGACTCTCTTCCTCACCGGGAATACCTGCGAGGAATGCTCCTTCATGGTCATCATTGAAAGGTCCACGCAAAGCGTCGCGCATATCATCGCAAAATGCGGCGATACCATCCAACTGTTTTGTATTCGCTTTCATTGCAAGTTTTTCCACAGGGTAGGCGCATGTCCCTGCGCTCCAGCCTTCACCATAGATGAATGCTTTGCCGAATTTGTTCAGTAATGCGGCATGGATGTCGTTCATCGTCTGTATATCGTGGACTCCCATCAGGTCAACACGGAAACCATCGATATGGTATTCTGACATCCAGTAAGACATTGATTTTATCATGAAATCACGCATTCCTGGCATATCACTTGCCGTCTCGTTGCCGCAACCGGAACCATCAGAATATTTCCCATCTGCTGTCTTGCGGTAGAAATAGTCGGGATAGGTACGCTGGAAATTGCTGCCTTCAATGTCGTTGGTATGGTTATAGACAACATCTAATACAACATCAATGTCTGCCTTGTGGAGTGCCTCAACCATCTCCTTGAACTCCCTGATCCTTGCCATGGGGTTGTATGGATCGGTGGAGTATGAGCCCTCTGGCACATTATAGTTCAATGGGTCATATCCCCAGTTATACTGTGGCGTGTCAATTTTTGTCTCGTCAACGGAGGCAAAATCGAATGATGGTAGGATATGAATGGTATTGACACCTAATTTTTTGAGATAGTTTATGGCTTTCGGCTCAGTGAGGGCAAGAAACTTTCCCTTGTTTTCTAATCCTGATGAGATATCGATGGAGAAATCACGGTGGTGCAGCTCATAGATTATGCGGTCGCAGGGCTGCTTTGTCGAAACATTGTTCCATTCATCATCCCAACCTTCTGGGTCGGTTTCCCTGAGGTCTATGATAGCAGCCCGTTTCCCGTTCACTCCCACTGCAGTGGCAAACACACCAGGAGTCTCACCGTGTCCTGTGTCGAATGTATAGAACTTTCCTTTCAGGTCGCCTTTCACCTCTGTCGTGAATGTCTCTTTTCCTGTCTTTTTC
This sequence comes from Prevotella sp., assembly GCA_021203705.1. Classification (GTDB taxonomy): domain Bacteria; phylum Bacteroidota; class Bacteroidia; order Bacteroidales; family Bacteroidaceae; genus Prevotella. The sequence continues at coordinate 1,766 of JAJQAR010000115.1, forward strand.
ATCTTGACAGTCTTCCATGCCTTTACTGTTGCCGCATCGTTATAGATACGTAGTTTCACGCTCTTTGCGTTATCTGGGGCAAACAACTGGAATTTAGTAACATTCGGAGAGTAGTCAGCCTCGTTGAAAGTTACTGGTGTTTGGGCTTTCAATCCTTGTTGTGCGAATACGAATGAGAAAATTCCTGCCATCAGGATAGATTTGATATTCATTTCAATTAATGTTTTTTCTGTTTATTCCGCAATCAGTGATATGGCGAAACCGCCTCCACGGGCTTCTGTCAGTTTAAGTACATCACCTTGTTTAACTACTTTCTTTGTGATGGTATAAACTGTCGGGTTGGTCTCATAGTCGGCATCTTTCGCATCTGCGTAAATAGTACAGTCGTATTTCTTTCCTTTGTCAAGGAAATCGAGTTTTATTACTGACTGGTGTCCGTATTCTCCACATTTACCGCCTACAAACCAGTTGTCTGATCCTTTTGCCTTACGTGCTACGGTGATATAGCGTGCCGGCTCTGCCTCAAGATATTTCGAGTCGTCCCAATCCACAGCCACGTCACGGATAAACTGGAACGCATCATCATATTTGGCGTAGTTTTCAGGCAAATCTGCCGCCATCTGCAATGGACTGTACATCGTAACGTATAATGCCAACTGTCCCACAAGGGTGGAGTGGACAAATGAAGTATTATCGCTCCATGTCTTTAATTGTGTTTCGAGAATACCAGGGGTGTAGTCCATCGGACCGCCTTGCAGACGTGTGAATGGTAATATCACAGTATGATATGGTGCACTTCCTCCAAAAGCTTCATACTCTGTTCCTCGTCCACTCTCATTACCTACGAGGTTTGGATATGTACGGCATAGACCGGTAGGGCGTGTTGCCTCATGTGCGTTTACCATGATATGGTGTTTGGCGGCTTCCTTTACGGCATAGAGATAGTGATTGTTCATCATCTGTCCGTAGTGGTACTCTCCTCGTGGGATAATGTCTCCCACGTATCCGCTCTTCACGGCATCATAACCGTATTCGTTCATCAGTGTGTATGCTTTCTCCATCCAACGTTCATAGTTCCATGCTGAGGCGGATGTCTCATGATGCATCATCAGTCTAATACCTTTTGAATGGGCGTAGTCATTGAGCATTTTCAAGTCGAAATCGGGATAGGGGGTGATGAAATCGAATACGTCTAATTTCGAGTGACCGAACCAGTCCTCCCAACCTTCGTTCCAGCCTTCCACCAACACCTCGCTAAGTCCGTTGGCGGCGGCGAAGTCGATATATTCCTTCACTTTGTCGTTGTTGGCTGAATGGGTGCCGTTTGGTGTGCACTTGCTATAGTCGGTAACTCCCAAGTGTACTGATGGATAGTCGTTGGTGTAGCTCCATGTGCCTCGTCCTACTATCATCTCCCACCATACACCACAGTATTTCACAGGGTGTATCCAACTGGTATCATCAATTGCGCACGGTTCGTTGAGGTTCAATATGAGATTTGAGGAGAGCATGTCGCGGGCGTCATCACTGACCATTACAGTGCGCCAAGGGGAATTGAAAGGTGTCTGTATATAACCTTTTAATCCTTGTGCATCGGGTGTGAGCCACGACTCGAACACCATGTTTTTGTCATCAAGGTTGAGGTGCATAGTGGCATAGTTCACGCATGCTGCCTCATGTATGTTGATATAAAGACCATCGTCTGTCTTCATTTGTAGGGATGTTTGCACTCCGGTAGGGGAGAAGGTGGTCTGTGAGGAATTAGGTGTGATAGCCTCGTCCATTAGTCCACGTATCTCTGACAGTCTTGATTCCACAGTCTCATATTCTTGTGTGTCGTAGTCGCCCGGAATCCAGAAAGCTATATGGTCGCCTGTCATGGCAAACTGGGTATGCTCTTCTTTTATTATGAAATAGTTGAGGTCTTCTTGTTGCGGAAACTCATAGCGCAGTCCCATGCCATCGTCATAGACACGGAAACGGATAATGATATTTCGGTTTGATGAAGACTGGTTTAGCGTCACTGCAAGTTCATTGTAATAGTTGCGTATCGTTGCTGTCTCGCCCCAGACGGGTGTCCATGTCTCATCAAAACTCGAAGTATCGGTATTGACAATGGTGAAACCGTCCATCAAGTCGGTCTCATTCATCTCTTTGCTTGCATGTTTTGTTTTTGCAAGTTCCAAACCAAGTCCACTGGGTTTTATCACCGCCTTATCCTTGTATGTCATCTCATATACAGGTTTACCGTTGTCCAACGAGAATGTAACGGCGACGTTGCCGTTAGGTGACTTCACTGTTTGAGCCACAGCCCAAAGGGGGATAAGAACTAATGTCAATAATAATTTCCGCATAATTGTATTTTATTTAATCATGGTTTTTTATTAGTCTTGCACTTTAAAAGATCTGCTTATCACCTTCCGTTTTCACTTATAAGATTGGAGACAGTAGCAATATAGCCTTTGTTTGCGATAAGGTCCTCGATGTTCAAGTGCATTCTGTAACGCCAATAGTGACGGGGATTGGCAGGAATGTTTATTCTTTCCGCATCTGCATCTGCAAGACGCAGGTTCTCATCAATAGATAGCCAGTCTTGTATAGAGAGTATGCAGAGCATCGAAGGACAGGCAAGGTGCTTGGAAATGATTTCCTTTGCGAGCCATCCTGGTAACGGATGTTCGGTAATGCCGTATTTATGTAAAGAGGAATTATAATAATCCTGTGTACGGTCGTAGTCCTCGTCCCACCATTGCCTTAGTGTCGGCGTGTCATGACTTGATATTGTGCATACTGAGCGGTAAGGGTTGTTGGCGAGAACACCGAACCTTACGTTAGGGTCTTTTGGCATTGACTGCAATTCAAGACTTAATATCCGCAGTTCGTTCATTACCCATGATACACAGTCTGGAACCATACCAAGATCTTCGGCACATACGAGCATACGGGTGGCATTAATCAGCTTCGGCAACTTATTCATCGCCTTAAGATACCAGAAATGGTTGTTACGGCGATAGTAGTAATCGTTGTAGATGTTATTGAATAATGCCTTATCACTATCATAAAGAGACTCATAAATGAAGTCATATTGAACGGAAATGCGTGGGTGGAATTTGTTGCTGTCCTTATGGTCTCTTACAAAAAGTACATCACTGATAAGGGCATAAAGACCGTCACGGAGATTGATGTCTTCCTGACTTGTTTTTCCTATAAATGCTGCCTCCACTTTGCGCTGGGTGTCATAACCTGGCTTCATCTTATACCGCCCGTCATGCGTCGGTTTGAGATACTTTTTGCGCACCATGTCTGCTTTATCACCGAATACACGCTCTAATACCCAGTCGGTGATGAACGGCTCTGTAAACAGTTCTTCCTGGAAATGAAGGCCGTTGGCCTCTATCTCCTCGCGTGTCATTGCTAATGCGGGGGAGAACTGACCGAGCAGGCCATGTACGGCATTGACAGGTATTTCCCATATTCGGAAAAATCCTAATACGTGGTCTATACGGTATGCATCGAAGAATTTTGCCATATTGCAGAAACGGCGTACCCACCACCTGCAACCGTCCTTGAGCATCTCATCCCAATTGTATGTTGGGAAGCCCCAGTTCTGACCGTTCACAGAGAAATCATCGGGGGGTGCTCCTGCCTGTCCATTGAGGTTGAAATAGCGGGGCTCTTGCCATACATCACAACCATAACGGTTTACGCCGATAGGTATGTCGCCTTTCAATATTACTCCTTTTGAGCGTGCGTATTTGTGTACGTCTGTCATTTGTGAGTTCAGAACAAACTGTACGAAATAATAGAAAGCCACCTCCTTGTATGCTCCACTGCGTGGATTTGAGAGTGTATGCCGTTCTTTCTCATTGAAAGATTTATGGTCAAGCCATTTTGTGAAATCTGCCGTCCCGTTCTTGTCTCTCAAAAAACAATATTGTGCGTATGGAACAAGCCAATTCTCGTTTTCTTTGAAGAACGTCTTAAACGCTGTTGAAGTTAAGATATCCTTACTTTCTTGCGCATAAATAATTTTCAGATATTCGTTTTTTGCGTTATTCACACGCTCGTAATCGATTTGTGAGAGGGTATTTAGCTTTTCACGTAATGTTTCAAATTCCTTTCTCTTTTCCTCATCTGCAATCTGTGGAAGGGCATTGAGGTTGACATACTGGGGATGGAGAGCGAAAATACTTATACAACTGTATGGATAGGAATCTGTCCACGTATGTGTCGTTGTCGTGTCATTGATTGGCAAAATCTGAAGTATGCGTTGTTTGGTCAATGAAATCCAGTCAATCATTTTCTTCAAGTCCCCGAAGTCGCCCACACCGAAACTGTCTCTTGACCGTAAGGAGAATACAGGCACCAATGTTCCAGCACATCTTGTATTATTAATGGGGAACAGAGCACTCCCAACCTCATACACTGCTATACTACCTTCTTCCATATTAGGTATATACATATTCCGGTTGTTGCCATCTTCCCAAATAATCTTCTCATCATCTTTTATATCAATTGCAACAAACTTGTATTCGAATGTTTGGTCTGTAAGTTTTTTAGCATCAATATCTACCACCCATTCATTATAGTTGTGCTCATGCATTATCAGTCCTGCCTTTACTTTCCATGAACCGAGAATTTTGTCACTGCCAACAAGCACAAGTCGTTCATTGCCACGTAGTTGTGGTGCACGTACTTTTATACGGACTGTTACGGCATGCTCACTCAGTGGCGCAGGCATGATTTTGCGATGATTAATACAGTCGGTGAATGCGGAACTGTATAGGTATGTATCTTCCGGCATGTCTATCCAGTGGTCATAAACAATAAAATTCTTAACCTTGCCAGGATGCAGCTCAAGACGGTGTGCCTCTGTTTTCCACTCTTCCCGTATAATATTATTCTCTCCACGCAGCACGCTGTAATAATAATCTATATACTTGTTAACCTTAAAGTCTGACTTGAGACTGCATGTCCACATCTTCCCATCGACGGTTGTCATCCGATAGGGAATAGTAACTTTTTCTCCGTAGTCTTTTTCATTTATCAAATTCAACATTAGTTCCTCTCCGAAATTTGTTGAATATGTGATGTTCAGAAGTATGTTCATAGGTTACAGGGTATTGTTTATGTTGCCAAAGATAATAATAATTGAAAAAAATGAAAACTAAATTTAAAGTAGTTTTTTTAATTATTCATGCAAACGTTTACATAAAAAATCGTCTTTCTGAAACTCTGATTTTCAGAGATTTACAATAAAAGCAAAACCATCTGGCATGATAGCCACGT